>JBAWAM010000846.1:0-16480 GCA_049589315.1 Myxococcaceae bacterium | reverse complement strand
TGAAGTCGTCAGGAGAGAGGGACCCGAGGCCGATCTCCGCGATGCTCGAATTCCGCATCTCCTCTCCGACGCGACCTTTCGTGACCGTGCCGATCAACGGGTCGGTTCCGGCTCACGTCTCCTGCCTCGTCGTAGCTCCCGAGGAGCTCGACTTCGGGACGGTTCGCATGGGCTGTGAGTCCAACACGCGCTCGTTCCTCCTCTACAACACCTGCTCGCAGGACGTGCTCATCACGGATTTCAGGTTGGCCGATCCGGCGGGACAGCCCGCGGGCGGGCCAGATTGCTCCGGACCGCAGCCGTGTCCGGAGTTCACCCTGATGCGCAGTGTTGCGATTCCTACGGGGGGCCTTCGACTTCAGTCCGGCCAGGCGCCGGTTGAGTTCCAGGTGAAGTACCGGCCCATCGACGCTGGCGCGGACATGGGCTCCGTCGAGATCGACGTCACGACCGGGGCGATGCAGTCCACGCTCGCCACCACGTTCCGGGGGACGGGTGACGCGAGCAACCTGTGGCAGACGGACGTGTTCCTCCAGGGCACTCCACCCCGGCTCGATCTGCTCTTCGTGATCGACGACTCGCCTTCGATGGCCGCCCATCAGTCGTCGGTCGCATCGAACCTCGGAGAGTTCCTCCAGTACCTCGTCACGCGAGACCTCGATTTCAACATCGCGGTCATCACGGCGGATCCGGCCGAGGGCGGCATCTTCCGGAGCGGTCCGACGCATCCGGAGGCTGTCCTCAGCGCTTTGACGCCCGATCTCGAAGCGAAGTTCGCGGCGAAGATCGACGTCGGAACGAGCGGCACCGGAACACCACAATGTCTCGCGCAGGCGCTGGCCGCGCTCACCCCGCCCGTGATCGGTTCCCAGAACGCGGGCTTCCTCCGAGCTGAAGCGGGCCTGTCGGTGATCTGCGTCACCGACTCGAGCGATCACTCTCCGCTTCCAGTCAGCGACTATGTGAACGCCTTCCGGAGCATCAAGGTACCCCTGGGGACATCGGCGTTCAGGTTCAGTGCTGTCGGTGGGTTCTCCCCTTCATGTCCGGGAGACACCGGCGCGCTTGCCGACGCCATCGCTCAGTCCGGGGGCGACCAGGCGAACATCTGCGATTCCGACTGGCACGCGTCACTCGAAAGCTGGGGCACCCTCGCATTTGGGCCGCGATCGAATTTCTTCCTGACGTCGGTTCCGGATCTGACGCGAGGCGCCATCGAGGTCCGCATCGACCAGCAGCTTGTCGCGCCCACGTCCACCCGCGGTGATTCCGTGTGGACCTTCGATGCGATCAGCAACGCGATCATCTTCGCCCCGATGCACGTGCCCCCGCCTGGATCGACGATCGAAGTGAGATACATCACCAGGTGCTACGGGTGACGGGACAGGCTCGGTCGCCGCGTTTGCGCTACGCGATCAGGCGGCGCTCCCGGAAAGCGGCGAGCAGTCTGGGCTTTCCGTCGTGCAGTACGGGATCGCCGTGCGATGGAATCACGTGCAGAAAGTCGAGCCCGGCGATCTCCGCGGCGGCCCTCTCGAGCGCAGACCTGTCCTTCGCGAACCTCAGGAACAACTTGCTCACGCCGAAGCGGCGATAGATGCCGAACGACCAGTAGAACGCCCAGGCGAGGAGGCCTTTCGGTTCGGAGATGTTGAAGACCATGTCGGTCAGGTAGAGCGCCTTCGATGCATGGTGCAGGAACGCGCTCTCGTTCAGCTTCGGCAGGCCCGCGAGTGGAACGTGCGCAAGCTCGCTTTCGAAAGGCCACGGGGTCTCGCCGAGGACTCCATGCCAGGAGAGCTCGGGGTGCTTCTCCCGAATGCCCGCAGGGCCCCAGAGTCTGGCGTTCGGGTGCGCCTCCGCCGCGGACTTCATGCCGCCGGTATGCATCAGGCTTGGCGCCACGATGTCGCTGACCGGACCCGCTTCAAAAAGCTGCTCGGACGTGAGCCTCGATCCGGGTGAGAACAGCACGCGCGCCGTGTCGAGCTCGAAGACGACCGTGCGAACCGGAAGCTGCATCAACGGCGAGCGCAGCGTCGTCTCGAGGAAGCGAGTGTTGGCAAGGGTCATGGGCCGGAGGCTCCTACCACAACGACCTGGCTCCAGGCCGGCGAGCCGCTGGTGACCACGCCGTTCTCGTCGCACAACGTCCATGGGCTGGGCGTCAAGAGCACAGGATCGACCAGCCGATACCGGTACCCGTAGAAGTACGTGCCGGGCGAAGTGATGGCGAGCGTCGCCATGAGCTCGTCATCGTTGTTGCCGCCGCCGTAGCCCGTGTTGAAGCCGGCGCTCAGCCACGTCCACGTGCTGGGATCGGCCGAGCTTCCATGGCCGAGCTGACCCTGCACGTTGGGATAGCCGTCCACACCGCTCGTGTTCCGGTCGGTGATCGTGGGTTCCCAGAATCGGCTGAACACCTCCTGGTTGAGAGGCGCCGTGCGGTTGAGTCCTGCCCAGTCGCTCGTCTTCGGCCACTGGATGCTGCACCAGTCGAAGGGAGCGCTCGCCGCAACCCCGCAGTCTCCATTCGCCGCGCCCGGTGTTCCATGATCGCCGCCCGCGAGCACCTGGGTGCTGTCGCACCAGTACCAGGGGCGGTTGTTCGCATCGCCCTGGTACGTCTGGGAGGACAGGTTCATGGACCTTCCTGCGGTCTGCGGGAAGGCGCTCGTCCAGGCGAGGGTGGTCAGAGCGGTCGTGCCCAGGCGCAGCTCCACCGAGCTGTCTCCCTGAAGCGTCGGGCTCTGTCCCCAGGCAAAGTCCACGGGGACCCCGCCGTTGGTCGCTGCGTCGGGCGACTGTCCCAGCACGAAGTAGCTGTGCCCATCGAGCAGAACCGGGGTCGACGGAAAGGTGACCTGCTGCGGATTGCCTGTCACCACCAGGGTCACCCCTGACAGGTCGAGCCGGTCGGGCGTTCGATTGAACAGCTCGAGGTACTCGGTGGTTCCGGCGCTGGGACTGTGCATGACCTCCGTGATCACCAGATCCCCGGGGACCGGCGCACGGGCAACGACGCACGCACCTCCGACACACACGGCGCCCTGCGCAGCGCAGTCGACATTCGAACCAGGGTAGGCCGCGCAGCTGTATCCCGGCGCCTGGCTCGTCGGAGTGCAGGTCGACGTAGGGGCGTAACTCCGCGCGATGTTGCCGACACACCCCGCAGCTGGCGGCGTGTTGCACGGGTTGGCACCTGCACAGGCGTGGGCGAGCGTGCGGGCTGTCGCGGTGGCGAAGGGGGAAGAGTTGCCAGCGCCGTCCGTCGCCCGGATCGCGAAGTAGAAGTCCGTGCCCGCAGGGAGCCCGGTGATCGACGCCTCTTCGGCGATTCCTGGCGTCGCAGGGGAGTTCGTCGCGAACACCGTGGCCTGGGCGAACTCGGTCTCGGTGCTGATCGCGCTGGTGGCGTAGCGCAGGTCGTACGCCAGGGCGGTGCCGAGCACGCCATCGTCGCCCGGGGCGATCCACTGCAGTCGGATCGATTCGTGATTCCGGGTCGAAGCGGTGAACTGCGCCGGAGCGCTCGGCGCCTGATCGTCCACGACCGTAAAGGGGGTGCTCGTCCCCGAAGCGAAGGCCGCTTTGCCGGGCGGAACATTCACCTCCTGGGCGAGCAGGGAGAAGGTTCCTTCGCCAGCGAGGCTCAGATCCGCGAAGGCGACGGAGCTCGCCCCGGTCGGAGCGTTCTGCTGAAGTGTCCCGCCGAGGTCCGCGGCGCCCGGCGTCGCTCCGGCCAGAGACATCCGCACGGTGAGCGCGCGGTCCGCCAGTGCCCCTTCGTTGCCGTATGAATCGGCGAACGTCACGACCACCGCCGGGGTGAGCGAGGTCCGCACCGTGCCATCCGGCACATCGGAACGGATGAGTAGCCGGCTCGCCCACGTTGGCATCACGGTGGTGGACCGGCGGCCCTGGATGGAGGCATCGGCGGAATCGGTGGCGATCAGCTCCTGCGTGCCCGCGGTCACGAACACCAGAGCGTCTTCGAAGCGGGCCACGCCCTGCTCGGCAGCGGTGAAGGTGTGGCGCTCCGGCAGCGTCGCAGCGGAATCGGTCGAGGTGAACTCGACCGTGCCGAAGTATCCAGCCGCGATGTTGCCAACGGCGTCGCGCGCAGTGACGACGAGGTCCCACGTGTTGCCGGCCCGGACCGCGTCCGGCGGCGCGGACAGCTCGAAGCGGGTGGCAGGGCCCGGGACGACGTCGAAGGGCCTGCTTCCGACCACGAACCCGGCGCCCGTCGCCTCGAGGACATAGCCCGTGCCGATGCGATCGAGCTTCAGCGTGTCGAACGTGGCGACGCCGTTCACCGCATCGACGGCGGTGGTCCCCGAGAGCGTCGCAGCGGTGACCGTCTCCTTCAGCCGGATGCTGATCCGCGACGAGGCAGGGATTGCGTTGCCCGCGCCATCGACCAGCTTCACCTTCACCGGAGGCGAGAAGGCCGTTCTCGCCGCGACCGTGGTCGGCTGTTGTTCGAACACCAGTTCGGTGGCGGGGACCGACAGGAACGTCAGCTTCAACTCAGCGAGCTTCACCTCGTCCGGTTCGCCGCGGTTCACGAAGGCGCGGACCGTCTTCACCTCCGCCCGCGTCGAGCGGATCTCGGCGGTCCACGTTCCAGAGGCATCGGTCGTCTCTGCGGAGGACACGACCTGATGTCCCGTCCCACTGATCTCGAGGTCCACGCGCCTTCCAGCGACCGCGCCGCCTTCGGCATTCCGCGTGACGACGGTCAAGACGACCGGGTCGCTGCCATTCGCGAGCACGGGACCGGAGGGACCTGCTTCGACGGTCGAGCGCGCCGCATCCACGCGGGAAGGCTCGACACCCGCGTCGGGTGGATTCGTCCCGCCGCCGCACGCGGCCAACACGATTGCGAGCGCACCTGCAACCAGACATGGAAGGGGCTGACTTGAATCGACGCACATGCGCGCACCATACCCGCGAGGAAACCGCAAGCGATAGTTGACGAATCTGGGCAGCGCGCGATGTTGCGCACTCCATTTAGGACAGGAGTTCCCATGCGACGCCTCATCCAGAATTGCGCCGTCATTGCTGCACTGAGCACCTCATCCATCGCGCTGGCACAGGACGCGAACGGTTCGGTCGATCTCAATCCGCGCCCGACCGGCAACACCTTCGGCATCGGCCTGGGCTGGCAGACGCCCATTTCGATCCTCCAGCCGAACACGGTGAGCGCCCGTGTCCGCTTGGGAAAGGTCACGCTCGAGCCGAGCTTCATCCTCGGCGGCTCCAGCCAGTCCACCACGTCCGACACGTCGTCCACGATCGGCACTCTGCCGCCTACCGAGTCGTCCACGGATGGCTCCGTCGGCGGGTTCAACGCGGGCGTCGGTGCGCAGGTCCGCTATCCGGTCGTCTCGAAGGGGCCGCTCGATTTCCTCGCGATCGGCAACGTGGGTGTCTCGTGGGGTTCGAGCAACGAGGAGAAGAACGGTCCCGCGGACGGCCAGATCGAGACGACGAGCCGGCAGTCGCTCGGCGCCAATCTCGGCTACGGGTTGGGCATCGAGTGGTTCCTCGGTCATGGGCTCTCGCTCAGCGCCGATGCGACCAACCCGCTGATCGCGTATTCCAACTCCAACGTCGTCACCGAGACCCGGGCCGACTTCGGCGGTAGCCCGGCCGTTTCGCGCAACGAGACCGGCGGGAGCGGCTTCAACTGGGGCCTCGTGTTCCAGCCGCAGGTCCGGATCATGATGCACCTGTACTTCTGACCGCGGTCGGCCGGCCCCACCTTCTCCGGGTGGAGACCGGAAACGCCCGCGCATCGAGGATGGCGAAGATCACGTTGCTGCTCGTCAGCACGCTCGCCATCCTCTCGTTCGCGGTGATCACCCCGTCGCTCCCCGCGATGCGCGACGCCTTCGCGGGCGTGCGACACGTGGGATTGCTCACGCGTCTCGTCCTCGCCTTCCCCGCGCTGTTCATCGTGCTGGCCGCGCCGTGGGCGGGCGTCATCGCCGACCGGTTCGGCCGTAGGCCACTCCTGCTGGGCGCGATGGGTCTCTACGCGATCGCCGGGACCTCTGGCGTCTGGGCGCCCCGGTTGAGCGTCATCCTCGTCGGACGCGCACTGCTCGGCGTCGCGATCGCCGGAACGATGACCGCGGCGACGACGCTGATCACAGATCTCACGACGGGCAGGTCCCGTCGAAGGCTCCTCGGCGAGCAGGCCGCGGTGATCGGCATCGCTTCGGCCGTCTTCGTCGTGGCCGGCGGCATCCTGGCGGACCTCCATTGGCGCACGCCGTTTCTCCTCTACGCGCTGGCCCTGCTGCTCGTCCTGCCGGTGCTGGGGTTCGTCCGCGAACCTCTGGCGCGGCGGAAGCGGGTACGCCGGGGGAATGCACACCTTCCGGTCCGAGCGCTCGCGCCCTCGTGGGCGACGATGCTCACCGCGCAGGTTGTCTTCTTCCTGTCCCCCGTGCTGGTGCCGTTCCTGCTTCGCGACCTCGGCGCCCTCCAGGCCACCCGAAGCGGAGTTGCGGTCGCTCTCCTCGGATTGCTCTACGCGGCGGGCGCGTTGTGCGCAGAACCGGCGTCCTCGCGCGTCCGCACCGACCAACTCTTCTTCGCCGCCTTCTCGCTCCTCGGCGTCGGATACCTGTGGATCGCAGTTCAGCGGTCGTGGGTCGGCGTCCTTCCCGGGATGGCCTTCGCGGGGTTCGGCCTGGGACTTCTGGTCCCCAATGTCCTCGCGCAGGTCGCGGAGCGGGCGCCCGAAGCGGTGCGTGGACGGGCGATGGGGAGCATCACCACCGCGATCTTCCTGGGACAGTTCCTCGCGCCGATCCTCTTCGCGCCGGTGACGTCCGGTTGGGGGAACGCGGCCAGCTTCGGTGTGGCCGGAGGGGTGTCACTGCTCGCGGGTGCAGTGATTTTGCTCCGAGTGCGGTGACAACGGTAAATTACATGTCAGACTGAATGGATGGCAACGCGGACCACGGTCCTCGCTCTTCATGCTGGTGCGCTGGACCCGTCCTCCTGGAGCGAGGTCGAGTCCCTGGCGCCGGAGTTCGACTTTGTCACCCCGCACATGGGGCGGCTTGCAGAGGAGGTTCAGGGGAGCCTGGGGCGCCTCGTCGAGCGGCTGGCGGCGCTCGTCCCGAACGGGCCTGTCCTGGTCGCAGGGTGCTCGATAGGCGCTCGGATCGCGCTCGAGGTCGCAGCACATCTGGGCCCGCGGACGCAGGGACTCGCGTTCATCGCCGGCGGCCCGGTGGAAGAGGACGAAGCCTACATCCAGTTCCTGCGCGGGGTGCGGTCGTTCCTGGTCGAGGCCTTCGATCCCTCGCAGATCCCCTCCATGGTCGCGGTCACGCTGTATCGGTTCGGTCCGAGGTTCGCTGAGGCGGCGGCGAAAGTGACCGCCATGCTGGAGCGGGAGGCAGGGCAGAACACGGCCGCGCTGGGCCACTCCTTCAAGACTCTTCCTCGTCGTCCGGTCGAGCTGTTGGCGCGGTTCGACGCGCCGATCGAGGTGCTCTTCGGCCGCTATGATCCGGTCCTGCTGTCTCACTGGCCAAAAGAGTGGAGCCGCGTCCGGCGGACCCGGGTGACGGTCCTCCAGAACGCGGCTCATCAGATCACGCTCGAGGCCCCCGAAGAGGTCGTGGGGGCTCTTCGGCGTCTGGCCGTCAGACCGGGATGAACACCCGCTGCGTGCCGTTGGTGCGGATGTTGGCGATGTGATCGCTCGCTTCCTTCCCATTTCCGAGCGTGACGGCGATGTGGCCGTGCGGATTGCCCGGGCTGTTGAAGGCGCCGCTCACGACGATCGCGCCGGCCGGGAGCTTCTTGATCTCCGCGTCGGAGAGCTTGACCTCGCGGAAGCGGGGATCCGCGGCGAGCTTGCTGGCCGCCATCCACGCCGAGGGGACGCGGGGCACCTTCAGCCCGGCCTTCTCGAGCGCGTTCATCACGCCACGCGCGCACCAGCCGCGGGTGTTCATGCTCGCCGCCACGTTGCGCGCCACGTTCGCCAGGTGCTTGGCGGTCGAGTCGAACTTCCCCGCGATGCCGGAGGAGACGGAGCCTGACGCTTTCGAACCCGCGCTCGTCTTCGGGGCCGAGTACGAGTCGCTCTTGCCAGGAATCCGGAGGCTCTGTCCTGCCCGGATGTTGTTGGCGTTCTTGAGATGCGGATTCGACTTCATCAGCGCCGACACGGTCGTCTTGAACCGTGAGGCGAGCCGAGAAAGGGTGTCACCCGAGGCGATGCGATAGGCCATACGTTTTCCTCGTCCGAAGAGGGTCTACGGGAGTTATCGTCGGTCGCACGCTCGGGTTTCGTCCAAGCCCACGTTTTAAGGAGGTTTTTGGGTGCGACATATGCGTACACCGGACGAGTGGATTGGTCTCCTCGCCTCGCCGGAGACCCGGGAGAAGGCCGAGCAGGCCCTGGTCGACGCGCTGACGACCGAGGATCAGGCGCTCCGCATGACCGCGGCGCATCACCTGTTGGAGGCGCTTCCCGATGCGTCCGACGACACGCGCGGATTCCTCCTCTACCTGCTGCAGGCCGGGTGGTCGCCGAAGTCTCAGCGCGACGCGGTGAACGCGGTGGAGACGTTGCTCGGGGCGCTCCAGCGCGCGCCGGAAGGGGCGATCGAGGAAGCGGATCACGCGGCGTTGATCCTCGGCCGGGCGGCCCGGTACGAGGCGACGCAGCGGGAGGTCCTGCTCGCGGCGCTGGACCGTCCCGAGTCGCTGGTCCGGCGCGCCGCCGCGGGCGCCCTGGGGAGGGCAGGGGAGTTGTCGGCCACCGCGGCCCAGCGCCTGGCCCACTGTCTCACCGACGACGAGCCGGTGGTGGCCGAGGCGGCGCTCCAGTCGATCGGGGCGGTGACCCCGGAGCTGGTCGGGGTAGTCCTGCCGTCGCTCGCGAATTACGCGTCGATCTGCCATGGCGTGGAACAGTACGGCGCGCTCGCTGCGCTGCATGGACTGCTCGAGTCGAACCCGGCGGCGGGGGCAGCGCTTCCGGTCGAGGAGCTGCTCCCCTCGCTGGAGCGTGCGGTGTCGGATTCCGACCCGGCGCTCCGACTCGAAGCGGCGTCCTTGATGGGATGGCTCGGAAAGCCGCAGGCGACGAAGTCGCTCACCGCCCGGCTGGCGGATGACGATCCGGATGTCCGGGCAGCGGTGGCAGTGGCGCTGCTGCGCCTGGGCAATGTCGACGCGGCGGCCCCCGCATTGGGGCAACTGCTCCGGGATGCCGACCCCGCGAAGCACGGCGCGGCGCTCGCTGAGCTGGAGCGGCTCGACGAGGGGACGCTGCGTCGCGTCAAGCCCGTCCTGGAAACGGCCGCGAAGCAGGCGCCGGAGGAGGTTCGCGCGGCGCTTCGCGAAGTGCTGGGTTAGTCGTTCCCGCGCGAGAACGTGAGCTCGAAGTGGTCGGCGTCGAAGACGAGCTCGATGTCGAGCCCCGGAACCTCCCAGTCCTGCTCGCCGGCGCCTTCGGCCTCGTCCTCGTCGGCGGGCTCCGGCGGCTCGAGTCCGAGCTTTCTCAGGAAACCGCTCAACGCGTCGGCGAGCGCGTCGCGGGCGGCGTCCTCTTCGGGGAGCTCGGAGTGGATCGCCACGTC
This sequence comes from Myxococcaceae bacterium, assembly GCA_049589315.1. Classification (GTDB taxonomy): domain Bacteria; phylum Myxococcota; class Myxococcia; order Myxococcales; family Myxococcaceae; genus JBAWAM01. Next base: position 6,857 of record JBAWAM010000846.1, on the reverse strand, counting down.
CTCGACGCCGCTCTCGTCGGCGAAGGTGATGACGGCGGGCACCGGGAAGCCAGGGGCGAGCTCCAGAAACCGTTCGACGACGAGGCGTTCGCCGACCTGGAACTTCCGGCCGGAGTCGGGGTGTACGTACTCACCTCCCGCGACGCGTCGGGCCGACCCGCCGAACACGGCGGCGGCCTCCTCGAGTGCGTCACTCCAGCGGAGTCGGCCGAGCCCCTCCTGGAGGTTCCATGTTTCGTCACGAGCGCTGGACACGACTGCCCCTTTATCAGGAAGGGGCCGTGAGGTATCACGCCCCCGCCATGAGCCGCATCTACCGCACGCTTCCTCCCGCCGGCACCCGCATCGGGCTGGCCTTCTCGGGCGGGCTCGATACCCGCGCCGCCGTCGCCTGGATGTCCCGTCAGGGGCTCGAGGTCTACGCCTACACCGCCGACCTCGCCCAGCCGGATGAGAAGAACCCGGCCGACATCCCGCCCATCGCCACCAGCCATGGGGCGAAGGCGGCCCGGCTGATCGACTGCCGCGACGCGATGGTGCGCGAGGGGATCATCGCCATCCAGTGCGGCGCGTTCCACCTCTCGTCGGGCGGCAAGAAGTACTTCAACACCACGCCGCTGGGCCGGGCGGTGACCGGCACCGCGATCGTCCGCGCCATGCGCGAGGACGGCGTGAACGTCTTCGGCGACGGCAGCACCCACAAGGGCAACGACATCCAGCGGTTCTACCGCTACGGGATCCTCGTCAACCCCGAGCTCAAGATCTACAAGCCGTGGCTCGACCAGAAGTTCGTCGATGCCTTCGGCGGCCGCAAGGAGATGAGCGAGTACCTCGAGTCGGTCGGCCTCCCTTACAAGATGGGCACCGAGAAGGCCTACTCCACCGACTCCAACGTGCTCGGCGCGACCCACGAGGCCAAGGACCTGGAGCGGCTCGACCGCGGCATCTCCATCGTCGAGCCGATCATGGGCGTGGCGCACTGGAAGAAGGGCGTCCAGGTCGAGCCCGAGTCGATCACCGTCGAGTACGCCCAGGGCGTGCCGGTGTCGATCAACGGGAAGCGCTTCGGCTCCACCTTCGAGCTGTTCCTCGAGTGCAACCGGATCGGCGGACGCCACGGTCTGGGCATGAGCGACCAGATCGAGAACCGGGTGATCGAGGCGAAGAGCCGCGGCATCTACGAGGCCCCGGGAATGGCGCTGCTGCACATCACCTACGAGCGCCTGCTCTCCGCGGTCCACAACGAAGCGACCACGGACCAGTACTTCACCCTCGGCCGCCGCCTGGGCCGGCTGTTGTACGAGGGCAAGTGGTACGACCCCGAGTCGCTGATGCTGAAGGACGCGCTGACCCGCTGGGTGGCGCCGGCGCTCACCGGCGAGGTGACGGTCGAGCTGCGCCGTGGCGACGACTACTCGATCATGGACACCCGCGCGGCGTACATGGCGTACGACCCGCACAAGCTCTCCATGGAGAAGGTCGCCAGCTCCTTCTCGCCGGAAGATCGCATCGGCGCGCTGGAGATGCAGAACCTCGCGGTGACCGACAACCGCGACCTGCTCCTGCACTACCTCCAGAGCACCCAGGCCCTGCCGAGCCCGACCGGCGCGCAGGTGGCGAAGCTGCTCGGCGAAGGCGAGGAGTAGCCGGCGCCATGCTCAACCTCATCCCCGCCCGCCAGACCCGTCCGGCCAAGGACGTCATCTTCGCTCTCAACGCCGAGGCCACCCAGCGCAGCAAGGCCGGCGAGTCGATCGTGAACGCGACGATCGGATCGCTGATGAATGACGACGGGACGCTCGCGGTACTGGATTCGGTCGCGACGATGCTCCGCGAGGTGCCGCGGGAGGAGTTCGCCGCCTACGCGCCGATCGCTGGGACAGCAGGATTTCTCGACGCGGTGATCGCCGACACCTTCGCCGGTCACCCGGAGCTCCATGCTTCGGCGACCGCAGTGGCGACGCCGGGCGGCACGGGCGCGCTGCGCCACGCGTTCATGAGCTATCTGGAGGCGGGGCAGGCGCTGATCACGCCGAGCTTCTACTGGGGCCCGTACCAGACGCTCGCCGACGAGCACGAGCGCAGGGTCGAGACGTTCCGCATGTTCGACGAGCGCGGCGGGCTCGACGTGGCTGCGTTGGACGCGGCGCTCGCGGTTCAGCTCCAGAAGCAGGGCCGGGCGCTCGTGGTGCTGAACGACCCGTGCAACAACCCCACCGGCTATTCGATGACTCTGCAGGAGTGGCAGGCGGTCACGGAGACGCTGCTCCGACACGCGAACGCAGGGTCGGTGACGCTGCTCGTGGACATGGCCTACTGGCTCTACGGCGCAGCGGGCGACCACCGCGCGTTCCTGTCTGCGCTCACGCCGCTGCTCGGGCGCGTGGGGCTGCTGTTTGCGTGGAGCGCGTCCAAGTCCTTCACCCACTACGGTCTGCGCGTCGGGGCGCTGATCGCCTGCGTTCCCGATGCGACGGAGCGCAGCGCGACCCAGGCGGCGTTGTCGTACGCCTGCCGCGGCACGTGGTCGAACTGCAACCGCGGTGGCCTCTTCGCCATCACGCAGATGCTCACCGACAAGAACCGCCGGGCGGCGTGTGATGCCGAACGCGCGGCGCTGAAGGCGCTGCTGCAGGTGCGGGTGAACGCATTCAACAGCGCGCCCCAGGCCTCCCTTCTCCGCTACCCGCGCTACGAAGGCGGCTTCTTCGTCACCGTGTTCCACGACGACGCCGAGGCCAGGGCCGCCCGCATGCGCGAGCAGGGCGTCTACGTCGTCCCGCAGAAGGGCGCGCTTCGGGTGGCCCTGTGCAGCGTGGCCGAGCGCGACATCCCGCGGCTGGTCGAAGCGCTCGCTGACTGAACCGAGGCGCCCGCCCATGGAACCCGTCGAGCCTTCGCCCGCGGGCTGTGTCTGTGTCGATGGCGTGTTCTTCGCGCCGGATGCTGCGCGCGCACCGGCGCTCGATCACGGCGTGCTCTACGGGGACGGCCTCTTCGAGACGTTGCGGACCTATGGCGGGGTGCCGTTCCGGCTGGATGGACACCTCGCCCGACTCGAACACGGGATGCGCGCGCTGGAGTTTCCGGCCGTGGAGCGGGCCCGTGTCCGGGCGCTCACGCTCGAGACGATCGACCGCGCCGCGCTCGCGGATGCGCACGTCCGGATAACGGTCACGCGTGGGGTTTCGGACCTCGGTCTGGATCCCGCCGGCTGCGCTGCACCGACGGTGATCATCTCGGCGCTCCCTCTGCGCCCGTTCCCGGACAGGCTGTACGCCGAGGGCGTCGAGGCGATCCGCCTGTGGCCACGTCATCCCGACGACAGGCCGCCGCCGTGGGTGAAGTCGACGAGCTATCAGCGGACGGTGCTCGCGCGTGTGGAGCTCCGCCGGAGGGGAGCACACGAAGGGTTCTTTCTCGACGTGGATGGCAGCGTCACCGAGGGGACCGTCTCCAACGTGTTCGCGCTCTCGCGCGGCGTGTTGAGGACGCCCCCCGCGACGGTGTGTCTGCCGGGGATCACCCGGGCTGAAGTGATGGAGCTGGCGCGCGAGGTCGGTGGACTCGAGGTCCGCGAAGAGGTGCTCTCTGCGCGCCTGCTGGACGACGCAGACGAAGTCTGGGCCACCAGCTCGCTCTCCGAAGTCCTTCCGGTCGTGCGCATCGATGGTCGGAGCGTCGGGAGCGGTGTGCCGGGCGAGATGGCTGCGCGTCTGCGCGCTGCGTACCGACGGCGCGCGACATCGGGAGGCGAGCGCGGGTGAGGGCGTTGCAGCGCGCCAGCGTCGTTCGTGAGCTCGAGGGCGCTCCCGAGCCGTGGCAGCTCGTGGAGCTGTATCGAGATGACCCCTGGCTCGCCCTGCTCGAGAGCACCGGCGAGGTCACTCACCATGGAAGGTACGCGTTCCTCTGCGTCGATCCCTTCTGGGTGTTCCAGAGCAAGCGCGCCGAGTGTTTCTCTGGACCCCCGAGCGATTTGCAGCGCCTGGAGGGCGATCCGCTCGACGAGCTCGCGCAGCTCCTGGAATGGGGACAGGCAACCTTTTCGCCTGAAACAGAAAAAGCAGCCTGTCCCCTGATGGTGGGCGGGTTCGTTGGCTACCTCGGCTACGAGCTGCTGTACCTGATGGAGCGCGTGCCCGACGTAGGGCTGGACGACCTGGCGTTGCCGGATTCCTCGCTGGTGTTGTTCCACACGATCATCGCGCACGACCGCCAGACGGGCCGTAGCTGGGTCGCGTCGCATGGCTTCGCGTCTGAACTTCAAGGTGCCCAGCGGGACGCGGAGGCGCGTTCCCGGGCGACGTTGGAGCGCATCTCGGGGTACGCGCGCTCGCGAGATGACGACGCCGCGTGGAGGGAGCAGCTTCGCGCGCGCCGTGAGGCGCTGCTGTCCCGGCGCCCCAGGCTGACGAGCGGTGCGCTCGCACAGCTCGGGGTCCGACCTGTGCTCGACGAGCCGGCCTACCTCGACGTGGTCCGGAGGGCGAAGGAGCACATCTTCGCGGGCGACGTCTTCGAGGTGTGCACCACGAATCGGTTCGAGACGAACCACACGGGCAGCGGGCTCGAGCTCTACCGCCACCTGCGCGTCGTCAACGAGGCCCCGTTCAGCGCCTATCTCCGCTCTCCGGACGTGGAGATCCTGAGCGCCTCTCCCGAGCGCTTCGTCTCCCTGGACCGCGAAGGCTGGGCGGAGACGAGGCCGATCAAGGGCACGCGCCCGAGGGGCCGGACGCCGGAAGAGGACCGGGCCTGGTACGACGAGCTCGCGCGGTCGGAGAAGGATCGCGCGGAGAACGTGATGATCGCCGACCTCGCTCGCAACGATCTCGGGCGGGTGTGCGAGCTCGGAACGGTGTCCGTCCCGTCGCTGCAGGCGATCGAATCCTACGCGTTCACCCACCAGCTCGTGTCCACGGTGCGGGGCCACCTCCGTCCGGGTCGGGGGCCCGTGGAGCTCCTCCGCGCCGCCTTCCCCGGCGGCTCGATGACCGGGGCGCCCAAGGTCGAAGCGATGAAGATCATCGAACAGCTCGAGCCGGTGAAGCGCGGGATCTACTCGGGGAGCATCGGCTACTTCGGGTTCGACGGCACGGTCGACCTGAGCATCGTGATTCGCACGTTCGTGAAGAAGGGCGAACGGCTGACCTTCCATGTCGGCGGCGCTGTCGTCGCGGACTCCGAGCCCGAGGCGGAGCACCAGGAGCTCCTCGACAAGGCCCACGGACTCGTCGTCGCTTTGGAGCTCGCCCCATGAGCCGTCCGCGGGTCGTCATCCTCGATAACTACGACTCGTACGCGTACAACATCCTGCAGCGCGTCGGCGAGATCACCGGCGAGTACGCCGAGGTCTTCCGGAACGACGCGATCTCGGTCGGTGAGCTCGCGGCGCTGCAGCCGACGCACCTCATCCTCTCTCCGGGACCGGGTTCACCGGAGAGCCCTGCGTACTTCGGGGTCTGTCGCGAGGCAATCCTCCAGCTCGGTGCCCGGGTTCCCGTCCTGGGCGTGTGCCTGGGCCACCAGGGAATCGCCGCTGCCTTCGGCGGGCGCATCGTCCGTGCCCCCCGGGTCATGCACGGGAAGACCAGCGCCATCCACCACGATGGCTCGGCCCTGTTCGCCGGGCTCGAGTCGCCGTTCATTGCGATGCGGTATCACTCGCTCATCGTTGAGGAGGCCTCCCTTCCCGACGTGCTCGAGGTCGCCGCGCGGAGCGATGACGGGCTGATCATGGGCCTGCGACATCGGCATCAACCGATTCACGGCGTGCAGTTCCACCCCGAGTCCATTGGTACGCCGGATGGTGTGCAACTCCTCCGGAACTTTCTCGGCTTGTGAACTGACGCGGCGCAGCACTACTCCCCGAGCCGGAGATCCCCGTGAAGACTGGGCGCATGCCCGAGCCAACGCGGTCCGATCGCGCCCGAATGCTCGTGTCCTGCCCCGACAGGGTGGGGCTCGTCGCGGCCATCTCCCAGTTCCTCTACGAACGTGGCGCCAACATCGTCGAATTCGACCAGCACACGACCGGCTCCGAGTCCGACATGTTCTTCATGCGGCTCGAATTCGAGCTGCCCGAGCTGAGTGACCGGCTCCGTGGCCTGGTCGACGAGTTCGCCCCCATCGCGTCGCGCTTGTCCATGGACTGGCGGATCACACCGGCAGACCGGAAGCAGCGGGTGGCCATCTTCGTGTCGCGTCAGGACCATTGCCTGCTGGAGCTGCTCTGGCAGTGGCGCTCGGGGGATCTCCGCGCGGACCTCTTCGCGGTCATCTCCAATCACGAGGACCTCCGGAAGGAGGTCGAAGCCTACGGTGTGCGGTTCCACCACGTTCCGGTCACGCCGCAAGCGAAGGTCGAGGCCGAGCGCGCAGAGTTCGAGCTGGTCGGCAGCGCAGACCTGATCGTCCTCGCGCGCTACATGCAGATCCTGTCCTCCGACTTCTGCGCGCGGTTCCCGAATCGCGTCATCAACATCCACCACAGCTTCCTGCCCGCGTTCGTCGGCGCGAATCCCTACGCCCAGGCGTTCCAGCGGGGCGTGAAGCTGATCGGCGCGACCGCGCATTACGTCACCACCGAGCTCGACGCCGGCCCGATCATCGAACAGGACGTCCAGCGCGTGGGGCATCGCGACGACCTGGAGGATCTCAAGCGGCTCGGCAGCCACATCGAACGCGTGGTGTGCGCCCGCGCGGTGAAGTGGCACCTCGAGGACCGGGTCCTGATCCATCGCAACCGCACCGTCGTCTTCCGCTGACGTCGAGCCGCAGCTCAGCGGTGCTGCCGGAGTCGCCACGCCCCTGCCGCAGCGGCGGCGATGGCGGCGACCACGCCTGCCCTGACT
>JBAWAM010000845.1:0-8903 GCA_049589315.1 Myxococcaceae bacterium | reverse complement strand
GGCCGGTTGTGCCCAGCTCTCCCGCTCATGCGGGAGCGCAACGTCAGGGCACGACGATCTGCATGCTGACCTCGGTGCGCTGCCCGCGACTGTCCTCCGCTATCGCAGTCAGCGTGTGTGGACCGGCTGTCGGGCTCCAATCCGCCTTCCAGATCGGCGCCGTGGTGTCGCGTCGCAGCAGCACCCCGTCCACCAGGAACTCCACCGCCGCCACCCGAACATCGTCACTCGCATCTGCGCGGATGGTGAACGTCGCGCCGCGCCTCACCGTGTCAGCCTGGGTGGGACGGGTGATTGCAATGGTCGGCGGGGCGTCACCCGGCGGCGGCGGAGTAGGCCCAGTGCAGGCCGTCGTCCCCGCGCAGACCGTCACCGACGTGGAGGTCCGCTGGCCGACGGTGTCCTCTGCGATGGCCGTGATGGTATGGGTTCCTGGAGTGGGCACCCAGTCCAGCTTCCAGATGGGCGCTGTGGTGTCGCGGCGCACCAGTACACCATCGACCAGGAACTCCACCGCCACCACCCGGACGTCGTCACTCACCTCCGCGCGGATCGAGAACATACTTCCCGTGCTCAGCCGCTCCCCACCCGTCGGGCGGGTGATGGTCACGGTCGGAGACGCATCCGTCGGGAAGGGATCCGGATCCTCGAGCAAGATCGTGGCGCAGATGATGTTGGACTCGAGACCCGCCGAATCCACGAGCTGGGCGCAGACCGTGTTGGACCCACTCGGCCCCGACAACCGGAAGGGTAGATTCGGGCTCAGGGGCACCGGCGTGGCAGTCGCGAGGGCCCCCTGGCTCGAGGCGAGGCGCACCAGGAGACCTGCCCCGGTCCCTTGCAGGCTGAGCACCACATCTGGATTCACCGTTGCGGGTGCGCCCCCATTGATGACGACCAGATCCAGCTGCGGCGCCACCGGGCCCGGGCCAGGCCCCGGGTCGGTCGGCGGAGGCGTCGGCGTGGTGACCGCCACGGCGGGCACGGTGAGGTCCGCGAACTGCAGCTGGTCGATGTTCAGGAGGCGGTCCGTACCGTCGGTCGCGGTGCCGCGCGTATGCGCCACGCGGATCGCGCCGTCGGGGTCGCGGGTGACGTCGTAGTTGGTGAGCAGGTCCGAGAACACCGCGGTGTCCGAACCGTTCCCTGTTCCGGGCACGACGCTCCTCACGATCGAGATCGAGCCAGGGCTCATACGTCCCGCAAACACGTCGTTCCTGAGCTCCTGCAGGCTGTTCGCCAGCCTCACGGTGCCATCGGTCGTCACCCCGCGCAGCTGCACGTTGAGCCAGGCGTCGCCGTCGAGGATGTCGTTGCCGCCGCGGCCTTCGAGGATGTCGTTGCCCTCGCCGCCGAGAATGATGTTGCCGCCCGCAAACTCCGTGGCGTTTGCAGGGAGCAGCGGGGCGATGCCGCCGATCCGGGCGATTCCCGCCGCCGTGAGGACGTGCCCATTGACCACGCCGGTGAGGCCGTCGTCCCGCAGAATCGCCTCGTCCCGGTCGTCTCCGCGCAGCACGTCATTGTTGTCCGAGCCCGACAGGCCCTCGACGAGGTCGAAGCGGTCGCGAAGCTCGTTGAGTGGCGCATTCACCGCGATCGCGCCGGTGACCAGCATGTCGGCATCGACCGACACAGTCTCGCCACGGTAGGTGACCCAGTCGAAGCCCAGCATGCCTTCGAAGCGATGCGTTGGCACCACGGAGCCGACCATGATGTCGTCGCCGCCCTCCATGTCGAAGTCCATGTCGCCCGGGCCGGCAAGGCCCACGTCGTGACCACCGTTGGGGTCGTTCTGGAACTGGTTGTTGTCGTCCCCGATGCCGATGCTGGCTGGCGAAGTCGTCCCTTCAAACCAGTCATCACCCGCGCCGCCGATCGACTCACTCAGGCCCGCGCCCATGTAGAACACATCGTTCCCGGGGCCACCGAAGATCTCCGACGCATCCACGCCGGCCACGATGAAGTCGTTGCCCTCGTTGCCCTGGAGCAGGTCGAACGGACCGCGCCCTCCGCTGATGGCGTCGTGGCCGGGGCCGCCCTTGATGACGTCGTCCCCGAAGGTATCGATCAGGATGTCGTTCCCGTCACCGCCTTTGATGAGGTCGTTGCCGGCGCCGCCCTCGATGAGATCGTCTCCGCCGTTGCCCGAGATGCTGTCGTCGCCGATGCTCGAGATGAGATGGTCGCCGGCAGCGTCGTCGCCGTTCCAGATGACGTGCAGATCCCCGGAGTACCGGAACGTGCCGTCCGCCGTCCGCGTCAGGTCACCGCTCGCCACGAGCTCCAGCTCGCTGATGGGCGTCGTGGGATCCTCGACGATCGTGTTGCCCGCGCCGGCGATTCTCCCCAGGTTCAGCACGAGGTCCGGACGCGCGAAGACGTCCTGCGCCATGCCCTCCGCCTCCGTGTTGCGCTGGATGAGCTCCTGGAACGAATTGCCTTCGAGCTGCGAGAGCAGGTTCAGACCGTCGAGCCGCTCGAGATAGTAGAAACGGTCCTCGTTCTGGAGGTTCTCCAGCTGCCGTTCGAACACGAATGTGAACGTCGGGCCCAGCATGGCGCCGAACGGAGCCGGATTTTCCGCAATGCCGCCAATCCACAGGTCGATGTTGTTCACGCCGGTCTGCGCTGCGGGACCGTCCATGAAGGTTGGGTCCCCCATCAGGGCCTGTGCCGACGCACGTCGGCCGGCAAGGCCGCAATCCGGCGCGGGACCCGTCGTGCAATCCGGGACGGCTGCGAGCGTCGGGTGGACACCGTAGGCCGCGATGAAGTTGACGAGCGACTCCGGGTTTCGAAGCCCGAACTCGAAGTCGGACCAGCTCGAGTACGGAGCAAGCGACGGATCGCCGGACGCCAGGAACAGCTCCTCGCGGACCACGTTGAGTGGCGCGATGCTTTCGCTCCGTCCCCGTGCCAGGTTGAGCACGCCGAGATCCAGCGGCAATCCGAGGAGGTTGTTGCGCACGGACTCGGTCACGAACTCGTCGATCTGGTTGCCGAGCTGGCGGGTGCCGCCCTGGAAGATGACGCCGGCCGCCTGCGCGGCGGTGAGCGTCCCGCCCAACCCATCGCGGTTGAACTCCAGCGGATTCAGGAAGCCGTTGATCAGGGGAATGTCATAGGTCGTGCCGTCGGGCCGCTCGCGGGAGAGCGTATCGGTCAGCATCGTGTGCCCGAGGCGGTAGACCGCGTGCGCGAACTCCGCGGCGATCGCGGGATTGAATCTGCTCGACATGTTGATGCCGTCGCCGATGAACGGGTCGATCGAGGGCACCAGCTTGCGCGCGAACTCTTCGAACACGAGGTGCTGATACTGCATCTCGGTCACGAATCTCGCCGCCTGGAAGAGCCGTTCGCCGTAGCCCCAGCCCGAGGCAGGGTCCACCGTGCGCCAGGCCGCCGCCTCTTCCGGCGTCAGCAGCGTGTCGATGAGTCCGCCGCTGATCCCGTCGGCGCCGCCGATCTCCACGGCCAACCGGTTGTGCTCGGAGTGGAAGATCGTGTGCACGGCCGTGAGCGCGATGTTCTCGTTGCCACGCCCGTCGCCGGTGACGAAGTGCGCGTCGAGCAGCTCGTTGTCGTAGGTGCCAGGTTCCTGCGGGCCCGTCGTGACGATGGCGTCGCTGTCGGGAGCCAGGCCGGGACCTGGAACCGCACGGAAGGCGATGTCATCGAGGAAGCCGTGTCCGGTGGGGACGGCACTGGCGGCCGCGAGCGGCGCAGACGGGTTACCCTCGGCCGTCCCACCGGTCCGCAGCACGAGCTGCGGGAACCCGTTCGGACCTGGAATGAAGTGGCCGTAGGGGTCCGTCAGGATCAACGGGACGTTGAACACGTCCTGGTCGACGAGCTGGATGCCGAGCTTGGTCAAAGCCTGGGCTTTGACTTCCGCCCAGTTCCCGATGTTGCCGCCAGCGCCGTCGATGAGAAGGCCGGTCGGCAAGGGTGGGTTCGTCAGGTCGTCGTCGTACGCGCGCAGGAACACCTGGTGCGACGGATGCGAGGTGTAGGTCTGGTTCTGGTCGACGAAGGGCGTGGTGATGTTCTTCGCTTCGTGGATGTCGTCGGCGGTACCGAGCACGCCGTCGGGACCGGGCTGGTTGATGGCGCGGGACAGCACCATGAAGTTCGTCGGGCTCCCCGGGACGAACAGCGGATCGTCGGGCTGCAGCGGCACCACCACGTGCACGTCGCCCTTGGGCACGAGGTCCAGGCCGTGATCGAAGAACTGTCCGAAGAACGTGAACATCGTGTTGAACGGCGCAGACAGCCCCTGGTCGGGCGCTACGTTCGCGATGAAGCAGGTCGGGTCGCGCCGGGTACCTGGAAGGTCGGGGCACAGTCCGCCTGCTGCCAGGGTCACGGCCACTGCCGCCGGGTTGTTGACCGTCTGATCCGCGATCAGGTTGGTGATCAGTCGCGGCTGGGGGTCAACCACTTCTCCCAGCGTTGCGTAGCCAGGACGGTTGAAGGCCGTGGTCATGCGGGGGAACAGCTGGTCGGCGGCGCCCCACGTGGTCTGACCTGGAAGGAGGTGGTTGAACGAGCCGTCAACGGTCCGTAGTCCCAACGGCAACCGCGGATCGTTGACCTGGTTCGCTCCGGGTCCGAGGAGCTGCCCCCCGCCCGCGTGGGCCTGGGCGATCTGGATCTGGCGGAAGATGAACCGCAGGTCCCCGGCGTTGAGTGTGAAGCCGGCCCCGACGGGTGCGAGCGGTTGGGTGATCTGCTCGATCTCGTTCTCCTCCGGCATGGAGTCATCGCTGACGCAGGAAAGCGCCAGAGCCAACAGGCCAATACACCCGGCCCGGATGAGAGTTGATGTCTTCGTCATGTATATTCCCCCCCCCTGTTACGGTGCTGCGTGAGTCATTCATCAACCTCGCCCTTCGTTCTCAGGCGAGGCATGTCGTTCGAGACGCCGCTCACGTCGGTGCGCGCGATGGTCTCCGTCAACGTGGAGTCGCCGGAGCGGCACACCGTGTGCGCGAACTCGGCCCTGATCGCCGCGTCGATGGTGCTGTGAAAACCGGCGTAGAGATTGACCTCGGGTTGCACCTTGCCAGGCAGGAACTTGAAGTGCTTTGGAGTGCGCCACCGAGCGGATCACGATGGGAGGGGTCGGACTTCACGGTCCGTGCCGATCCGCGCGCCACGGCCTCGCCGGCAGCAAGTCCCCCCGCGACAAGGCCCGTTCAGAGGGAGGAACACCGGCCCAGCTGGCGGGCGCTCTGAAGCTCATCAGTACCTCGCCCGGGCGTTGCGGCGAGAATGTGGGCAACACGCCGCATCGGAATGGTGGATTTGTTGCCGTTGATGGGCAGGAGGATTCCGCATCGGGAGGAGGGAAGTTCGTAACGTCGGACCCTTGGCGTGCCCGTAGTGCGCTGCTGCCCGCGCAATCACCAGTCCAACGCCTGGGATGGCACCAGAAGGCACCGCTCCAGAATCGGCATAGGGAGCTGACGGCAGTCCCCCGTCAGCACCCCTGCCACCCCACCGGGCAAGCGGGTCCGCATCCGGCGGTTCGTAGGATTGAGGTCAGCGCGCCAGATGTGACGGTCGAGCCCCGTTTCCACTGCTTGAGTTGAATGGCTCGGAGGCGGTGCCGGATCCACTCGTTGGCCTTCGGTGAACCGCGCGGCGACGGCGCCGGCGCTCGCGCAAGGTTGCGCTGCCGAGGCGGGCGCGTTCCGCGGTGTCTGCTTCGCGTACGCCTTCAGCCCGACGCCAACACCTCAGCCGACCCCGTCCTGGCCGTCTTCAACAGCTGCGGCACGCCGTTGATCGAGCGTGGAGCCAACTCGAGGCCGTTGCGGCGCTGCACCTCCGTAGGCGCAGGCCATGCTCGTGACGGAGTTCTTCGGGAAGGCGCCGGTCGCCGGGGTCGATCCCGAGGAGGTCGTGGCGCTGGAGGCGGCGTTGCAAGCGGACGAGCTCGAGCGGCGGAGCGGCCGCGCGCTCATGCTGGACGTCACCGCCCTCCCCCTCGGCGTCGGCATGCTCGGGGGCAAGGTGCGGCACCTCATCGCGCGCAACACCGCGCTGTCCAGGTAGATCATCTGCGCCCTCTCTGCGTTCGTGCCGAAGGGCAGCGTGAACGAGCCGAGATCCTACCAACCCGCCCACCGGCTGCCGCTTCCACACGCGCTGTCCGCTGTACCGGAGCCTACCCACCGATCAGCAGCTCGCATGTCGCCAGCAGGAGCCGGACCTGCGCACCGTTGCGCCCGGACACGTGGCGGCGTGTCACTGGAATGCGGCTCAGTCCTGAAGCGTCAGTTCAGGCCCTCCGAGACTGTCCTGCTCACGTCAGGGACGTCACGACATGGTCCCACGCCTTCTGCGCAAGGACCGGGAACAAGAGGCCGCCGGCGATCGCCGCGAAGGGTGGCGCCAGGTGCCGCCATCCCGATTGCTGCCGGGCGTTGAGCATGTCGAGGTCGGTATTCGCAGTGCCGCCCTCGAGGAGGTTGTCGTAGAGCGCATGGGGTGTCCAGAACACGCCCCAGATGCTCCACCACCCAAAGATCGCCGTGGCAAGGGTCGCCGGAAGTGCATGGAGTCGCCCATGACGGACGCACACCTCGCGGGTGATGCCGATGTTCCGGACGGCGATGAAACCGAAGCTCGCGACCCACACGGGCGCGCGTACGGAGGCGCCCGGCTGGCCGCAGCGCTCGCAACGGCCTGGGCCGAAGCGATGGGGCACGATGGGTGGACGGGGCACGTCGTCGCCCGATAGGTGCGCGTTGAGCTGACGCCAGCGGAGGAGGAACACCAGGATTGCGAGCGCGGGCACCGCACAGCCAAGCAGGGCGGATTTCGGATCCTCCAGTGCGTTGCTGGAGAGCGCGGCCAGGACCGCGCCCCAGGTCAACAAAGCGACGCCGTATCCGATCTTGTGAACGAGCAGCCCGCCGCTTGCCGAGAGCAAGGTGGCGCCGACCAGGATCATCCCGCCCCCCAGGGTGGGCTGCTCATCCAGAAACGCGGTGCCGAAGAAGGAGATCCAGAACCCGGCGGTGATCCCCAGCGCAGCGAGCGCGCGAAGCTCGGAATCGAGCGGTGCATCGCCCGGCTTCTGGAGCCGGCCAGTCCAATGCCTGCACCACGGGCACCGACGCCAGCGCGCGGAGACCCATCGGTTGCAGGCGACACAATGTGGCATGGGCGAGCTCCTGCTCAGCGCAGATGCGTCTCCACCCACTCGTGGATCACGCGCGCGTACTCCTCGGGGCTCATCCGGTCGGGGACGTCGCCGTGGTCCGCGCCTTCGACCAGCACCAGTTTCTTCGGGTCGTTCGCGACGGCGTAGATCTGCTCCGAGAACTCGGGCCGGACGAAGTCGTCGGCGAGCCCGTGAAGGAGGAGCACCGGCGCCTCGACTTCCTTGATGCGCGCCACGTTGTCCCACTCGCCGTTGGAGATCCAGGCGGACGGGAAGTCCATCCGCGAGGAGTTCTGCTTGAACTCCTCCACCGACGAGAACGGCGACTCGAGGATCAGCACGCCCGGGTTGCTCTCCACCGCGAGCTGGGTCGCCACCGCGGCGCCAAAGGAGCGGCCGTAGAAGATCATCTCTCCCGGCTGAACTCCGGTGCGTTGGGCGAAGTATGCGAGCGTCGCCTTTGAGTCTTCCAGGATCCCTGGCTCGGTCGGGGTCACGTCGGTGGAAGTCCCCCAGCCGCGATAGTCGAACCCGAGGGTGTCGTAGCCGAGGTTCGCCGTCCACTTCATGCGATTCGAGTGGCCGTCCAGATTCGTTCCCTGACCGTGGAAATAGAGCAGGTATCCGCGGGGAGGCTGCACGTTCGCCTTGATGTACACGGCGCCCAGCGAGACCTCGTCATCGACCTTGATGGTGACGAGCTCGATGCGCTCCGGTGCCACGGTCTCCTGGGGAATCTCGCCCTCCGGAGTGATCGTGTACTGATCAACCTGCGTCCGCCTGTAGAGAAAGCTGTCCAGCGTGTTGTCGCAGCCGCTGACGGCGGACGTGAACGCAAGGACCAGGGCCAACCGCTTCATCGCGCACCTCCGAACCGATACGACGCGCCCACGACGGCGCCCCACCCGCCTCGTCCGAAGAGAGGCTGCCAGTCGACGACGGTGAAGGTCGTCTCGTAATCCGGCTGGTACCAGCGAAGCTCCGCCTGGAGCGACAGGTTGCCAAACCGGACCTCCTCCCCCGCGCCCACCGAGAACAACGGGCGGCCGCCGCCGAACTGCGCGAGGCCACCGCCGGTGATGTACGTGAGGTACCGATCTCCGAGCAACCAGCTCACGCTCGGAGACACCTCCAGCATCGCCCGGGGCTGCCCGACCTGGACGTCGGCGAAGCCGTAGAGTCGGCCGTTCGCGGCGATCGCCGGGATGGCGCCGTTCTGCTCGAGCAGGAGCCACGTGGTTCCGACGTCTGCGCCCACCACCCCGAACGCCAGCGAGGTCAGGTGCAGGTGAGCACCGATGTCTCCGCGTGGATGGATTCCGTAGCGGGCGCCGACCGTGCTGAGCGGCATCGGAATGACCAGGCCGACGTCCGCGATGGGACCGCCCACAGCCGCCTCGACCGCCACGACGCCTTGCTCCACCGGCCGGACGGCGGTGGTGTGACCACAGCCGAACGCCAACACGGCAGCAATGACCAGCAATGAGACATGAAGGGTTTTCACGCGGCCTTGCCTATCGAATTTTCGTACGGATTGACAGACGGGGACCGGAAGTGAGATCCGCGGCGGCATGACGGACCAGAACTTCCCGGTGAGTGTCGAAGTCGCGCGACCTGACGGCTCGGTCGAGTTGGTGAGGGTGGGCACCGCGGTGCGGCGAGGCGAGGGTTTCGTCCTCCGCCTGGGTGAGCTCACCGTGGGCGGAACGCCGGAGAGGGCGAGCTC
>JBAWAM010000844.1:0-5128 GCA_049589315.1 Myxococcaceae bacterium | reverse complement strand
CATCCGCGTGCACCGGCTGGGTGGCAAGGTCGTACGCGAAGAGCTCGCGGAAGAACGGGTGAAGCGCGGTGTCGATGCGCGGAAGGATGGCGTCTTCCCACCACTGGGCGAGCAGCGGCTTCAGCTCCGGCTGCCGGTACAAGTAGCGAAGCCCGCGTCCGATGCGGCTGGCATCGAGGTTGTTCACGACCTCGCGCTTGCAGGCTTTGAGCCCCTCGGCGACGGGTTCGGTGCGCTGGTCCATCCACGCGTCCAGGCTGAGGATCACCGACGACTGGCTGATCTGTGCCAGCGCGCGCAGCGGGATCCAGATGTGCCGGAAGAAGAGGTGCTCGGCCAGGGTGCGGGACCAGAACAGGAAATGATGCATCCGGACGTTGTCCTCGTAGGACATCGTCTTGTGCGAGAGCACGTACTCGAAGTCGTACTCGTCGCCGCGGGTGGTGACGAACGCGTACTCGTGACGTTTGGCGTCGTAGTCCGAGTTCGGCAGCAGCATGTTCGTGTACGTCGCGATGCGCGGGGTGTACTTCGCCGCCCGGTCGTAGCCCTCGAGGAAGGACGAACAGGTCTCCCCGGGTAGGCCCCAGATCAGCTCGACGTACGAGGGCAGCCCCCGATCGTTGAGCCAATCGCAGAGGTCCTCGAAGTTGTTGAGCTTCATGTTGTTGCGGTTCGAGCTCTCGAGCGCCGCGGGCGAGAGCGTCTGGAGCGCGAGCGTGAAGTCACCGGAGAGGCGGGCCCGGTGCATCGTCTCCACGATGTCGTAGAAGACCTTGCTCTTGTTCTTGGCCCACGAGTTCACCATGTTCCGCGGGTAGCCGTGCTTTGCGCGGGTGCCGAGCAGGTCATCGAGGAACTCCCGGTCGCTCGGGAGCATCCCGAAGTTCGCGTCGCACAGCGCGATGTTCTCCACCCCCAGCCGGCCGAACAGCTCGAGCTCCGCGCTGAGGCGATCGCGCGAGAACTTCGACACCTTCTGTCCCGTCGCGCCGCCCCAGTAGCAGAACGCGCACTTGTAGGGGCAGCCCCGGTTCGTCTCCATCATCGCCACGTCGTAGAGGAACGTGCCGTGCTGATCGACGAGCGGGATGGCTCCAGTCAGGAAGGGCGAGGGGATCTCGTCCAACTCCTTGAAGCGGGCTTCGTCGGGGGTGACCTGGATCCGGCCCTCCTCGCTCTTGAAGGTGATGCCCCGAACGTCTCCCAGTTCGTGCCGGGAGTGTCCGCGCAGTCGGGCCCGCAGCAGATTCACGAACGGCTTCTCGCCTTCCCCGTTCACGATCACATCGATCGCAGGGAACATCCGGAACACGCGCTCGGCCTGGTGGCTCACGTGCGTGCCACCGACGATGCACCAGCCCTTCGGGTTCACCTGCCGGAAGGTCTCCGCCATCTTGCCGAAGTTGTAGTAGTTCCAGCCGAACACCGAGAACGCGAGGATGTCCGGTGGGTCCTTCACGATCGCCTCCGGCACCATGTGGGCCAGCTTGTGCCCACCACCGAAGGTGACGAGGCGGATGTCCACTTCGCGGCGGAGGTCGTCGTCCGCCATCGCCATCGCTTTGAGATAGCCATTGGCGAGCGGCATGGAGAGCTTGTCCATGTCCCACAGCCCCTGGTGAACGAGACAGATCTTGAGCCGGGCAGTCATGCTGGATGCCTTCCGATGAGCAGCGATTGACGGTGAGGGAGCGGGGCTACGGTTCGTCCGCGGGGAGAGTGGCGCCCAGCACCTCGAGCTCGCCCGCTTCGTACTGATGCTTCGTCTTGCGGCGTTGGACCTTGCCGCTGGAGGTCTGGGACAGGCTGCCGGACCGGACGAGGACCACGTCCGCGGGTCGGAGCCCCCACACCTCCGCGACCTTTTCGGCGATCAGTGTGCGGAGACTCTCCAGATCGCTCGCGCGGGCCTCGGCGCAGATCACCAGCGCCTCCTCACCGTCGCGCTGGACGCTGAAGGCCACCACGCCGTTCAGCCGGAGGCCGGGCAACTCCGCGAGCGCCCACTCGATGTCGTGCGCGTAGTAGTTGGTGCCGCGGAGGATGATCAGGTCCTTGAGGCGGCCGCAGATGTAGAGGTTGCCCTCGGCGAGGTAGCCGAGATCCCCCGTGTGCAGCCAACCCTCGCGGTAGGTCTCCGCGGTCGCCTCGGGGTTCCCGAAGTAGCGGGAGGTCACGCTGGGGCCGCGGGTGAGGATCTGGCCGACCTGGCGCTCCGGCAGCGGGCGTCCGTCTTCGTCGACGATACGGACCTCGTGGCCGGGGAACGCGGGACCGCAGCTCACCAGCTCGACGGTGCCGCCCTGGGGCGGGTCGACTGGAACGGCTTCTCCCCGGGCCAGGGCGCTCGCGCTCACGACGTCGGTGACCATCGGGGTGTCGCGGCGATGGAACGTGATCGCCAGCGTCGCCTCGGCCATGCCGTAGGACGGGAGCCTGGCCTCCGCGCGGAACCCGGCGGGGGCGAAGCGGTCGCAGAACGCGCGGAGGGCGTCCGGGTTGATCGGCTCGGCGCCGCAACCGGTGATCCGGACGTGCCGCAGGTCGAGCCCGGCGAGATCCTCGTCCCGCGTCCGCCGCGCCGCGAGGGCGTAGGCGAAGTTGGGACCGTAGGTGATCGTGCCCCGGTACTTGTGCATCGCCTTCATCCACACCGTCGGCCGTCGCGCGAAGGCCGAGGTGGGAAGCAGCACGGTGGGCACGTCGCAGATCAGCGGGCTGAGCACGAAACCGACCAGTCCCATGTCGTGGTACAGCGGCAGCCACGCGAGGTGGACATCGTCCTCCCGGCGATCGAGCCCGCGCACGCCGAAGATGCAGCGCGCGTTGGCCACCAGGTTGCCGTGGGTGACCACCACTCCCCTGGGCTGCGAGGTGCGGCCCGAGGTGAACTGCATGAAGCAGACGTCCGACGGTGAGATCGACGGCGAGCGGAAAGACGCGCGGTCTCCCTCAGGCAGTTCGTGCGTGAGCACGATCCGCTCGAGCGTCCGGCACTGACCGGCAACCTCCTGAAGTACCGGCTGGCTGGCGCTGTCGGTCAGCAGCGCCCGCGCACCCGACACCGCCACGATGTGGCGGACGGTGTCCAGGTAGCTCTGCCTGGCCCGGAAGCTGAAGTTCGCGCGGGAATGGATCGGCACCGGGACGACGCCCGCCAGCACCGCACCGAGGAAGCTGAAGACGAAGTCCTCGGGGTCGCCGACGACCAGCGCCAGCCGGTCGCCCTTCTTCAGATCCTGCGCGGCGAGTCCCGCGGCACGACGACGCGCCTCCTGCTCGATCGCCTCGAACGGGTAGTAGCGCTCCTCGTCTTTTGCGCTGACGAAACGGAAGCCGCGCGCCGCGCCACGCGGCAGGGCAGAGAGTGCCTCAACCAGTGTCTGGATCATGGTCGGTGTGCTCACGCGTACTGCGCGAGGAGCATTCCCTTCATCGGATGGGTGGATTCGCGCGCGGCCGCGCGCAGGGCGTCCTTGTCCAGGTCCACCCGGTGGAGCGTGACGCTGACCTCGCTCCCGGTGGACTCCACCGTGGCGTACTCCGCGTGCGGGAGGATCTGGGGCGCGCGCCCGGCGACGTACTCCTTGAACGGCAACCCCACGCTTCCGGGGTTCACCAGCCACACGCCGCGGTGCTGACGCAGCATCTGCACGTGGGTGTGACCGCCGGCCATCACCGTGGCGCGGCGATCACCGAGCAGCTCGTCCAGAGCGTCGGCGGGCGTGGTCGCGAGCAGATCGACCATGTGCGACTTCGGCGACCCGTGGAAAAGGTAGAGCGACGCGCCGCCCTCGAGGGGAAGCTCCGCATCGCGCTGGAAGGTGCGGACGAAGGCCAGGTCCTCGGGGGAGAGCTGGTCCCGGCACCAGTCGATCGCCTGAACGATGAACGGCGCCTCGGTGTACTGCCCCAACAGCGTCGGATCGACCAGGAACTCGTCGTGGTTGCCGAGGATGCACACGCAGCGCAGCTCGCGCAGCAGGTCGAGGATTGCCCTGGGGCGAGGGCCCAGCGTGGCCACGTCGCCGAGGCAGACGACCTGATCGACGCCCTTCGCGCGGGCGCTCTTCAGGACGGCCCGGAGCGCCACTTCGTTGCCGTGGAGATCGGAGATGAGTGCCAGTCGCATCAGGTGCTCACCGGAGTGGGTTGGGGTTCGACGGCCTCGATCCGGGCGACCCGGCGGCGGAGCAACGCGACCACCTCGTCGTCGGTGCGCGCCGGGGCGCCGGGGAGCCGCACGAAATTCCGGGCGATGGTCCGGTACCGGTGCGTCATCAGGAGAAACCAGAGGGAGATGAAGTCGAGCTGCTCGAAGACGATCGCGTCTGCCTGGCCGTACTTCTCGCGGTTCTGCTCGAAATCCTGGCGCAGCTCCGAGTAGTGCGCCGTTGGCCGCACGTGATGGAACGTGTGGTACCCGTCGTTGAAGCAGCGCCCGTTGTAGCGGTCGGACAGGCACGTGATGCTGCTCTTGAACGGGTCGGCCGGCGCGTCCGGATCGATCAGCGAGTGCTGCGCGAAGTTCCCCGCCATCAGCATGAAGTCGGTCAAGAGATACGGGATGACCAGGACCACCAGGGTCGGCTGCCAACTCCAGGCGGCCAGCGCGCCGACCAGGGCCCACCAGAAGAGCTTCCCGCCCACGAACCGCGCCAGCAGCTTCGTGCGGCGCTTCTTCCAGTGGTAGGCGATGAGCTCCGGCGTCCCGAGCAGCACGAAGCGCAGGTAGTAGCGGAGGAACTCCGGGAAGCTGTCCCGCTGGAAGTGCATCGTCGAGCTGAGATCGCGCGACAGGTTCTGCTCGGGGTGATGCATCCCGATGTGGTGCACGTAGAAGCTGGTGGGCGTCTGCCCGAAGAGCGGGGCGATGACCCAGGTCACGTACTCGTTGAGCCAGCCGTACTTCCGCTTGAACAGCGGCCGGTGGATGAACGTGTGGAGCATCGTGGTGACGCGGTCACCGAAGAGGCTCCCCCACAGGGCCCAGTAGCCGGCGGCGAACCACCACGAGAAGCTGCCCGCGGCGAAGAGGCCGGCGGCAGCGAGCACGATCACCGTGCATTGCAGGACGAGACGCGCCTGCGGAAGGTCTCGAGGGTCATTGAGCAGCTGGAGCATG
>JBAWAM010000843.1:0-10000 GCA_049589315.1 Myxococcaceae bacterium | reverse complement strand
GCCCTTCCCCATGCCAATCCGCCGTCACCTCTCGCGCCTGGGCACCGTCGCTCTCACCGGGCTTGCGGCATGCCAGGGTGTGAACACGCTGGATCTCCAAACGGACCCGCCTCCCGTGGATCCATGGGGCGGCATCCCGGCGGCATGCATTCAGGCTCCGGTCGACGCGCCGGCGCGGCTGCTCACGCGTGAGGAGTACAACAACACGGTCCGAGACCTGCTGGGCGACTCCACGCGTCCGGCCGACGCGTTCCCCGCCGAACCTCGAGTGCTCGGGTTCGAGAACAACTCGGACGCGCACCGGGTGAATGCCCTGCTGGTGAGCCGCTACCTGGAGGCCGCGGAGCAGGTGTCTGCGCGCGCGCTCGCGGAACGTCGTGCACACCTCATCCCCTGTGATCCGGTCGCCCTCGGCGCCGAGGCATGCGGAGCGCTGTTCGTCGACCAGTTCGCTCCCCGCGCCTACCGACGCCCGCTCACCGACGAAGAGCGCACCTCGCTCCTGACCTTCTTCCGCGAGATCCTGGCGAAGGAGGGCTTCGACGCCGCGGTCGAGTGGACCGTCCAGGTGGTGCTGCAGTCTCCCCAGTTCCTCTATCGCGTCGAGCAGGGCGGGCGTCTCGACGGAGACCTCGCGTGGCTGACGCCCTACGAGCTGGCTTCGCGTCTGTCCTACTTCCTCTGGAGCAGCCTGCCGGACGACGCGTTGCTGGAGGCCGCGCGGACCGGAGAGCTCGCCACCGAAGCGGGGCTGGAGAAGCACGCGCGGCGCATGCTGGAGGACCCGAAGGCGCGCGACACCATCCAGAGCTTCTTCCGTCAGTGGCTGCACCTCGACGGGATGGAGAAGCTCGAGAAGAACACCCACGCGCACCCTGACTTCAAGCCGGCGGTCGCGCCGGCGTGGCGGAGGGGGCTCGAGCTGTTCATCGAGGACACCGTGTGGAACGGAGAAGGCACACTCGAGGCATTGTTCACCTCGCCCGTCCTCTTCGTGGATCAGCACACCGCGCCGGTCTACGGGATGGAGCTTCCCCCCGGGGCCGCGACCTTCGCACGAATGGAGATGCCTTCAGAGCAACGCCGCGGCCTGCTGACGCAACCGGGGCTCCTCGCCGCGCTCGCAGGTCCCTACGACAGCTCGCCGGTGCAGCGCGGGATCTTCGTGCGCGAGCGCTTCCTCTGCGAGTCGATCCCTGCCCCGCCGGCAAACATCCCGATCATCCCGCCGGACCCGGATCCGAACTCGACCACGCGCGAGCGCTTCGCCCAGCACACCGCAGATCCCACCTGCGCCGGCTGCCACCACCTCATCGACCCGGTGGGGTTCGGGTTCGAGCAGTACGACGCCCTGGGCCGCTACCGGGAGACCGAGAACGGCAAGCCGATCGACGCGACCGGCTCGGTGACGAACGTGAGAGACCCCGCCCTGGAGGGACCCTTCAACGGCGTGGCGGAGCTGTCGGAGCGCTTCGCGCGCAGCGCCCTCGTCCAGGACTGCGTGGCCACCCAGTGGTACCGCTTCGCCCTGGGACGCCTGGAGGCCGAAGAGGATGGCTGCAGCGTGCGCGACGTGAAGCACGCCTTCGAGCGAAGCGGCGGGAGTTTCCGCGAGCTGCTGGTGGCGATCACCCGGACTCCCGCATTCCGCACGCGTCGGGTTTCCGAAGCCGCCGAAGGGGCGACGCCATGAGCCGGCTGTCGCGGAGGACCGTGCTCAAGGGGGCGGCGGGCGTCTCGGTGGCGCTCCCGCTGCTGCGCTCGCTCGAAGCCCGGGCCGAGCCGCTGCCACCCAGGCGCTTCCTGGTCTTCTTCCACCCGAACGGCGTGCTTCCCGGCGAGTGGTTCCCGACCGCCGGCGCCAGCGAGGCGGACTTCACCATCTCGTCGAGCCTGAAGCCGTTGGAGCCCTTCCGCGAGCACGTCCTGATTCTCCGGGGCGTGGATCTCAAGTGCATCGCGGTCGGCCCGGGAGAACCGCACCAGCGGGGCATGGGCGCGCTGCTCACCGGGCGGCACCTGCTCGAGGGCACGATGGTGGGCAATGACGGAACGCTCGCGGGCTGGGCCAGCGGCATCTCCGTCGATCAACGCATCGCCCAGGAACTGGGAAAGAGCACGGCATTGGGCAGCCTCCTGCTGGGCGTGCGGGCGAAGGGCGGCCACGTCCACCACCACCTCTCCTATTCGGGCCCCAACCAGCCGCTGCCGGTGATCAGCGCTCCCGTCGAGGCGTTCGATCACGTCTTCTCCAACTTCAACGGCGGGGATCCCGGGTTCGCCCGCATCCGGGCGCGTCGCGCGTCGGTGCTGGACGCGGTGCGCGGGCAGCTCGCCTCGGTCAACAGGTCGCTCTCCGGCGAGGACAGGGCGCGGCTGGAGCACCACCTCACGCTGGTGCGCGATCTGGAGACCCGTCTGGCCGCGACCACACGCGGAGAAGCGTGCTTCAAGCCGACGCGCCCCGGGGCGCTCGAGCCGGACAGCGAGACCACGATGCAGCAGGTCGCGGAGCTCCAGATGGACCTGATGGTCCTGGCGTTCGCGTGCGACCTCACCCGGGTGGGCACCCTCCAGTTCTCCCAGGCGCAGAACCACATCGCCTTCCCCTGGCTGGAGAGCGGGATGGACGGGCACACCCTGTCGCACGTCGGGAGGAGCGATCCGGTGCGCGTGCAGATCGGGTGGCGCGACCGCTGGTACGCCGAGCGGTTCGCGGGGCTCCTCGAGCGACTCGCTGCGATCCCGGAGGGGGACGGCACCCTGCTCGATCACACGCAGATCCTCTGGGTGAACGAGCTCGCCGAAGGCAATACGCACAGCCAGAAGAACATGCCGTTCGTGCTGGCTGGCCACGCTGCGGGATTCCGGATGGGGCGCTGCGTTCAATACAACGGTGCGTCGCACTCGGATCTGCTGCTGTCGCTGCTTCACGGGATGGGCGTGGACGATCCGACCTTCGGCAACCCGGACTTCCTCACCGGCGAGCTGACCGGGCTGCGCTGAGCCCGATCGCGGCGGATCATCAGTGCGGCTGGACCTCCTCCTTGTGGGGGTGCTCGCTGTGGAACCGGAACTCGCCGTCCGTGAAGTCGACGCGGAGGGTGTCTCCTTCCCGGATCTCCCCGCGGAGCAGCCGTTCGCTGATCGCGTTCTCGATCTGCCGCTGGATCACCCGACGCAGCGGTCGCGCGCCGTACTTCGGGTCGTAGCCCCGTTCGGCGAGGACGTCCTTCGCCGCGTCGGTGAGCTCGAGCGACACGGCCTGCCCCCTCAGCTTCCGCCGGGTGATGTCGATCAGGTTGTCGAGGATGCGCGTGAGCTGCGGCTTCGACAGCGGCTGGAACACGATGATCTCGTCGACGCGGTTGAGGAACTCGGGGCGGAACTGCCGTCGCAGCGCGGCCATCACCTGGTCTCGCGCCTTCGCCTGGCGGCTCTCCGTCTCTGCTGAAGCCGCCTGGAACCCGAGCGCGCCGCGGTAGTTGAGCTCCTCGGCCCCAATGTTCGAGGTCATGATGATGACGGTGTTCTTGAAGTCGACGGTTCGCCCCTGCGCGTCGGTCAGCCTGCCATCATCGAGGAGCTGCAGCAGCACGTTGAAGACGTCGGGGTGGGCCTTCTCCACCTCGTCGAAGAGGATGACCGAATAGGGCCGCCGGCGGACCGCCTCGGTGAGCCGTCCCGCCTCCTCGTAGCCCACGTATCCGGGTGGCGCCCCCACCAGTCGGCTCACGGTGTGGCGCTCCATGAACTCCGACATGTCGAGGCGGACCATCGCCTCCTCGTCGTTGAACAGGTACTCGGCGAGCGCCCGCGCCGTCTCGGTCTTCCCCACCCCGGTGGGCCCCAGGAAGAAGAACGAGCCGATGGGCCGGTTCGGATCCTTGAGCCCTGCCCGGGCGCGCCGCACCGCCTGGGAGACGGCGCGGATCGCGTCCTCCTGACCGATCACCCGCCGCTGCAGCTCCCGCTCCATCTCGAGCAGGCGCTCGCGCTCCTCCTGCCGGAGTCTGTGCGCGGGGATCCCCGTCCATTCGCTCACCACCGTCGCGATCGCCTCGGGCGTGACGGTGGGCTCGTTCATGCCGCGCTCTTTTTGCCAGTTCGTCTTCAGGCCCTCGAGCTCGGTCTTCCTCCCCTCCATCTCCCCCTTGAGCCGGGCGGCCTCGTCGTACTTCTCCGCCGCGACGCAGGCCTCCTTCTCCTTCTCCAGCTCGGTCAGCTCCGCCTCGAGCTCCCTCACCCGAACGGGCTCGGTATGCGATGCGAGCCGCACCATCGCCGCAGCCTCATCCATCAGGTCGATCGCCTTGTCCGGGAGGAACCGGTCGCTGATGTAGCGGTCGCTCAGCTCCACCGCGGCGTCGAGCGCCGCATCGGCGATCTTGACCCGGTGATGGGCTTCGTACGAGTCGCGCAGCCCGAGCAGGATCTCGATGGCCTGCTCCGGTGTGGGCTCCGACACCATCACCGGCTGGAACCGCCGCTCGAGGGCCGCGTCCTGCTCGATGTTCTCGCGGTACTCGTCCAGGGTGGTCGCGCCCAGGCACTGGAGCTCGCCGCGTGCCAGCGCCGGCTTGATCATGTTCGAGGCGTCCATGGCGCCTTCTCCCGCGCCCGCGCCGACCAGCGTGTGCAGCTCGTCGATGAAGAGGATGATCTTCCCCTCGAGCTCGCGGATCTCCTTCATCAGGTTCGTGAAGCGCTCCTCGAACTCTCCACGGAGACGGGTTCCGCCCAGCATGCTCCCCAGGTCCAGCGCGATCACCCGCTTCCCGCGCAGCGTGTCGGGCACCATCCCTGCCTCGATGCGCTGCGCCAGGCCCTCCGCGATCGCCGTCTTCCCCACCCCCGGCTCGCCGATCAGCACCGGGTTGTTCTTCGTCTTGCGGCTGAGAATCCGGATCACCCGCTCGATCTCGGGGTCCCTTCCGATGACGGGGTCCAGCTCACCCGCCTGCGCGAAGGCGCTGAGGTCGCGCGAGTACCTCGTCAACATCGGCGGGAGGCGGTCTTCACGAAGCGTCGGGCGGGGCGCCTGGGGCCCCGCGGCCAGGTGGTCGCGGATGAGGTCCGGGTAGATCCGCCCGCCGAGAAACTGGGCCGCGAAGCTCTCGCCCTCCACCGCGATGCCGAGGAGCAGGTGCTCGGGGCCGATGAACTTGTGGCCCAGCTGCTGGGCCTGCATCCGCGCGAGCTGCAGCGCGCGCTTCAAGGAAGAGGAGAGGCCGACAGCCGGTCTGCTGCGCGGCTCGCGCCGGGGAATCACCCGTCCGAGCTGGTCCTCGTAGTCGTCCACCGGGACCCTTGCCTGGACCAGCAGCTCTCGCATCTCCGGCACCTGCTCCAGCAGAGCCAGGAGCAGGAACTCCGTGCGCAAGCGGTCGTGCCCCCACTGAACGGTGATCTGCGAGGCCCGCTGCAGCACGCCCTGCGCCGCCTCCGAGAGCTGGGACAGGAGGTTGTCCCGAGACCGCGGGCGAGGCCCCATCCAGCTCTCGAACATCCCCTCCAGCGTGGCAGACGGGCCGCCCTCCATTCCGGCGTTCAGGGCGCTCGCGCAGTGGTTGCACAGGGTGACGGTTCGCTCCCTGCCTTGCACCCGCTGCCGCATGAAGACGACAGCAGGGCGCTGTCCGCAGTTCTCGCAGTTCATGTGCACTCCCTGCTCTGCGTCGAAGGTGGCGCAGCCACGTCCGGGACGGCACCCGGAACGCGTGACGGCACCTGCCTGGCCGCAGACTCCCGGAGCCACCCTTCTTCACATTGGACACGGGTGTTGGCTTCCGCTGGGCCGTGCCCAAC
Source organism: Myxococcaceae bacterium (assembly GCA_049589315.1). Lineage (GTDB taxonomy): Bacteria > Myxococcota > Myxococcia > Myxococcales > Myxococcaceae > JBAWAM01. The sequence goes on along the minus strand of JBAWAM010000843.1, from coordinate 4,192 downwards.
CTCAAGTCGTCATGACCCGCTTTCGCGACCGCCGGGAAGCCGGACGTTTTCTCGCCTCGAAGCTCGAGCACTGTGCCCGCCGGCCGGACGTTCGGGTGCTGGCGCTCCCGCGAGGGGGTGTCCCGGTAGGCTACGAGGTCGCCCGCATGCTCGGCGCGCCGCTGGACGTCTTCGTGGTCCGGAAGCTGTGCGCGCCCGGACAGGAGGAGCTGGCAATGGGCGCGGTCGCGAGCGGAGGCATGCGCGTGCTCAACGACGACGTCGTCCGGGAGCTGCGCATCAGCAACGAAGACATCGCCAGCGCCACCCGATCGGAGCTGCACGAGCTGGAGCGGCGCGAACGAATGTACCGGTCCGGTCGCCGCCCGCTGCCAGTAGAGGGGCGCACCGTCATCCTGGTCGACGACGGACTGGCGACGGGCTCCACCATGCGAGCGGCGGTGGAGGCGCTGAATCTGGAGGGGCCCGCCCGCTTGATCGTCGCCGTTCCCGTCGCGGCGGCATCCACGTGCGCGATGTTCGAGCCCCTCGTCGACGAGGTCGTCTGCGGCATCACACCAGATCCCTTCTACGCCGTCGGCCTCTGGTTCGAGGATTTCTCGCAGACCACGGACGAGGAAGTTCGCGAGCTGCTCGCACGCTCGACGGCAGAAACCTTCGAGGAGTCGCCATGGCAAGGAGCATGACCCAGACGGAAGTGGTGATCGCATCCCACGGGAAGCTGATCGAAGGAGATCTCTCCATTCCTGCAGACGCGCGCGGTCTGGTCATCTTCGCGCACGGCAGCGGAAGCAGCCGGTTCAGTCCGAGGAACCGCTTCGTGGCGGGCGTCCTGCAGAAGGCCGGACTGGCCACGCTGCTGCTCGACCTCCTCACGATCGAGGAGGAGGAGTCCGAGCGCTGGACGCGTCATCTGCGCTTCGACATCGAGCTGCTCTCTGGAAGGCTCGTGTCGGCGCGGCAATGGGCGGCGACCCAATCGGACCTGGTCCGACTGCCGGTGGGCTACTTCGGGTCCAGCACCGGCGCCGCCGCCGCGCTCGTCGCCGCCTCCCGCGAGAGCCGGGAGGTCCACGCGATCGTGTCGCGCGGTGGGAGGCCGGATCTCGCGGGGGATGCGCTCCCCTACGTCCGGGTCCCTACCCTCCTCATCGTCGGCGGGAACGATGAAGCGGTGATCGAGCTGAACGAGCAGGCCATGCGCCAGATGACGTGCGAGATGGAGCTCCGCATCGTCCCGGGCGCGACGCACCTCTTCGAGGAGTCCGGCACGCTCGACGAGGTCGCGCGCATGGCCGCCGAGTGGTTCCGGGACAAGTTGGGTGCAGTGCAGGAGGCGGAGCTGCACCCCTGATCATTCTGTCTTCGGCGGAGCGCCGGGCGCGGAACTCTCGCACCGGCGAAATGTCCGCTCGGCAGCATCCCTGTGCCGGTTCTCCCCGCCTGGCCGGCGCTTCCGCAGCCGGCAAGGCCCTCGCCTGTCTGGTCGGCTGCGTTCAGATGTCCCATCGGGTTGCCTGCCCGCGAATCGAGCAGTCGCGCTTTCGTCGCGTTGGCGGCTCGGCAGCCCCTCCGCAGATTTCTCGACGAGGGGCGAGGGGGGCGGGACATGGATACCGGATTCGAGACGATTGGGAACGCGACGCTGATCTGCCACGACGCGGGTCCGGTGCTGGTGACGGATCCCTGGGTCGTCGGGAGCGCCTATTTCGGCAGCTGGACCTTGTCTCACGACATCCCCGGGCAGCAGATGGAGGCGATCCTCGGCTGCCGTTACGTCTGGCTCAGCCACGGACATCCGGATCACCTGAGCTCGGAGTCCCTGGCGCCGCTCAAGGACAAGCACATCCTGCTCCCCAACCACTTCGGGGGCCGCATTCGCGAAGACCTGACCCGCCACGGCTTCCAGGTCGAGGTGCTGGTGGATCGCGAGTGGAAGACCCTCTCGCCGCGGATGCGGGTCATGTGCATCCCCGACGTCAACCAGGACGCGGTCCTGTTGATCGAGCTCGACGGGCGGCTGCTGGTGAACCTGAACGACGCGGCCGATCATGGGTGGGGCAGGTTCGTCCGGAGCATCATCCACGAGTACGACTGCGCCTTCCTGTTCGCGCTCTCCGGCTACGGCGATGCCGACATGATCAACTTCTTCGACGAGGACGGGACGCGGATCACCCCGACGGCGGCGAAGCGATACCCGGTCGGCCGGAGCATCTCGCACCAGGCGGAGCACTTCGGCGTGAGGTACTTCGTCCCCTTCAGCTCGATGCACAAGTACCAGCGCGCGGACAGCATCTGGGCAAGCGAGTACACCACGACGCTCGCGGACTACCCGCGAGGCTTCGATTCAAAGGCCTGCGAGCTGCTCCCTGCCTTCATCCGCTACGACCTCGCCCGGGATCGGCTGGAGCAGATAGAGCCGCCGGAGCGCGCGATTCAACCGATCGATCCGGCCGAGTTCGGCGACGACTGGAGCGAGCCATTGGAGCGCGACGAGGTCAGGGCGGTGGACGCGTACTTCCGCTCGATCCGGCACCTCGAGCGCGTGCTCGACTTCATCCGGGTCCGGGTCGGCGGGAAGGAGCACCTGGTCGCCTTCCATTCGAACCGACACGGCCGCGGAATCACCTTCGAGGCCCCCCGCGCCTCGCTCGTGTCGGCGGTGCGGCACGAGGTCTTCGACGACCTCCTCATCGGCAACTTCATGAAGACCACGCTGCACGGCGAGTGGGGGCGCGGAATGCTCTATCCCGACTTCTCCCCGTACGTGGCGAAGTACGCGGACAACGGCCGGGCGAAGGAGAAGAACGAGCTCCGCGCCTACTTCGCCGAATACCGCCTCCGCGACCCGATCGGGCTCCTGCGGCACAAGCTCGAGATGAGCTGCGTACGCCCCCTGCAGCAGCAGTCCATTTCGGTGCTCCAGGGCCTGCTGCCGACCGAATCGAGGGCCTATCGGGCCGCACGCGACACGTATTGCACGCTCCGTCGCGCCCTGCGATGAGGTCCCGGGAAGAGCCGCCGGAGCCCGGGGGTTGGAAGGGCTTCTGGCGCGCTCCGGGGCCGCCTGCCCCCTTTCACGAGCGAAATGCCCTTGTCTCGTGCTAAGGGGCGCATCTCGACGAATGAGTGAATCGCTCGACATCCTCCAGGCCGACGGCGTCATCGACGCGGTCCTCGGCCAACTCAAGTCCGGCAAAGAGGCCGAGGTGTGGCTCGTGCAGCAGGGCGAGCAGGTCCTGGCAGCCAAGATCTACAAAGAACGGCACGCGCGGAATTTCAAGAACAACGCCGGCTATCGGGAAGGGCGCGAGGTCCGCAACTCCCGAACCGCCCGCGCCATGGCGAAGGGCAGCCGCTTCGGGCAGGCCGCCGCAGAGGATGCCTGGCGGAGCGCCGAGGCCGATTCGCTCTTCAAGCTCCATGCCGAGGGGGTCCGCGTTCCCACCCCGGTGGTGTTCTACGAGGGCATTCTGCTGATGGAGCTGGTCCTCGATCCGGAGGGCCATCCCGCCCCCCGGCTCGTCGAAGCGCCCCCGGCGACCCCCGAGGACGCGCGGGCGGCATACCTCGATCTGCGCGGCAACGTGGTCCGGATGCTCTGTGCGGACCTGATCCACGGCGACCTGTCCGCCTACAACGTCCTGATGAGCTGGTGCGGGCCGACGATCATCGACTTCCCGCAGACGCTCGCCGCCGCCCGGAACAACCGCGCCGAGTTCTACTTCCGACGCGACCTCGACAGCATCCGCAACTTCCTCGCCGGCATCGATCCCGGACTGCACTCCCTGGCTGGGGACACGGGCGAGATCTGGAACGCGTACGTCCGCCGCGAGCTGACGCCCGACTTCGCTCCGTCCGGACGCTTCCGTGAAGCGCCTCGCCGGAACAACGAGACGTCCCAGCAGCGGCCTCCGCGCGAGGCCCCCGTGGCAGCGCCCGCGGCGTCGGCTGCTTCGGTGGATCCAGTCGAAGCCGAGCTTCGGGAGCTGGAGGCGCTCGTATTGCGCCAGGGGGGTGGCGCCCGCGCGAAACCCGGCCCCGTGGAACGTCCGGGCCAGGGTGGAAAGAATCGCTCGCGGCCCAAGAACGGACGAGGGCCGTCGGGTGGACCCTCCGGCCGTCCTCCGCAGGGCAGAAATGGGCGGCCCCAGCAGGGCAACGATCGCGGCGCACGGCCCCTGAACGGGAA
>JBAWAM010000842.1:0-1635 GCA_049589315.1 Myxococcaceae bacterium | reverse complement strand
GAACACGGTCCCGCCTTGTCCGAGCGCATACAGCGACGGGAGAAAACGCCACCTGGCCTCGACACCGGCCAGGTATCTGGGCGCCTCTCCCAGCCCGGTGATGGCGAGCCGTGCGCCGCCGGTCAGCTTCCCCTGGAGCGCCCGACCGGAGACGGACACGTCCACGTGGGTGCGTCCCCAGAAGTAACGCTCCACGGCGACGGACGCGACCACGTCGGGGACGCCGCGCGCTTCGGGATCTCCACCGCCGATCGCAGTCGAGACCTCGCCATACACCGACCAGTTGTCGGGGAGGACCTCGGCGGCGATGGGCATGAACCCCAGCCCGATCGCGGAGAACCGCGCCAGCTCGTAGTCGTAGCCGATCATCCCCTGCCGGAAGCCGCCGTTCTGCTTCCGCAGCTCGAGCCGTCCGCCCCACTTCATCCCTCGCGGCTGGGCGTCCAGTGCCAGCCCCAGGGTCGCGCCGAACGAGGGCTCCCGGCTGTCGTAACGGCCACCTCCGCCAACGTGCGCGGCGACCTGGGTCTGCTCTCCCCGAAACACGACACCGTCGAGGAACACCCACGCGAGGGTCATCGGCGGCGAGCTGCCACCGGCGCGCCCGAAGTCGCTGGCGATGTCCACCCCGGCGTGCCAGCGATCCCACGTGTCCTGCGGCCGGTTGAAGGTCCGCGCGAGATCGAGGCTGAAGGTCCCGGCGAGGATGCGCCCGCCCAGGATGTCGCTGGCGAAGAGCTCGGTGCGCGTGGGACCGAGGAACGCCACGAGCGAGGCGCCCGCAGGGTGGTAGTTCGGGTTGACCTGGTTGCCGTACCGGCTGATGAGCTGCCCGTGCCCGAGCGTGTAGCCGGAGAAGAGCCCCGCCCGGAGCTGGATCGGGCTGGCTTCGGCGCCGATGCGCAGCTCGCGGAGCACCTGGCCGAAGTCGGAGGTCTCGTCCCAGTCCTCGCGCCGGAGCACGTTCCAGTGGTCACGGCTGTGCTGCTGGGGCGGATCGTCGAACACGCGAAGCCGCAGCGGCGCTCCGAGCTCGAGCCCGAAGTCGCTGCCGCCATCGAAGGACAACGACGGCGCGGCGACGATGAAGAGATCCTGCGAGCCGCCCGGCGTCCCGGACGGAAAGCTCAGCGCCGACAGCTCGAGCGCACCGCGGAAACGCGCCGGACCAGCCGGTGCGGTGGGCGCGGGATTTGACGAGGGCGGCGTCTGCGCTGCGAGGGTCAGCCAGAGCGCGACGGAGAGGGCTCCCATAGGTCGCGAGTGTAGCGACGCGGGGAGGCCAGGATCGACTTTCCGGCCCGCCTGGTTCGCAGGAAGGGTGAGCTTCTGTCCCACCCGGATCTGGCTCGGGTACAATGAATGGAGCATGCGTGTGCCAGCGGGTGGAGCATCCATGGGGACTCACGCGACCCGACGATCGCCGGTAGGTTCGGTCGTTGGAGGCCCACGCATTGAGCAAGCTCAGCCGGACGGTCGTACTTCTCTCCCTGGTCGCGCTGCCAGCATGGGCGAGGTCCAACGGAATCGCCGCAACCGGGTGTGATGGCTGCCACGGCGGTGGCTCCGCGCCGCAGGTCACGGTCCAGCGCACCCCGATGAACCCCATGCCGGGTGAGACGGTCACGCTCGACA
>JBAWAM010000841.1:0-1502 GCA_049589315.1 Myxococcaceae bacterium | reverse complement strand
GCTCGCGGGCACGGCCGCCTCCGACGGGCGGCAGCGTGATGGGCGCGTCCTCAATCAGCGTATTGGGCTGCAAACCCTTGCCGAGCGCGGCGAGGTAGCTCAGCGGCTTGATCGCGGAGCCCGGCTGACGCATGGCCTGGCTGGTGCGATTGAGCTGGCTCAGCGGATAGGAGAAGCCGCCGCTCATGGCCAGGATGCGGCCGGTCTTGTTCTCCAGCACCACCACCGCGCCTTGCACCATCGGGCGCACCCGCAGTTCCGCCCGCGCCGCCGTCTTGCCCTTGCCCTCGGTCACGCGCACCAGCACCACGTCGTAAAGCGCGAGCTTGCGCTGCGCCGCGGCGTTGTCGATCGAGAGCGGCAGGACGCGCCCGTCGGTCAGGCCCACGCGCCAGGCCTCACCCTTCTTGCCGCCGGGCGTCTCCACCACACTCGCGGACGTCCAGTGCACGTCGTAGAGCGGCAGCCGCGCACTCGCCAGCGCCTGCTGCCAGGCCGGCCGCTTGTCGCCGGGCGTGCGCTCCGCTTCGGCGCGCTGGACGGCCTTGGCCAGCTTCGCCTCCGGGGAAACGAACTGCACCCGCCCGGCGCTGCGTTCATAGCGTGAGAGCCCCTCCTGCAGCGTCGTCTCCACCGCGCGCTGCAATGGCGGATTGATCGTCGAGCGCACCGTGTAGGAGTGGGCGGTGATCGCCTCGATGCCGGCAACCGATTTGGCCTCCCGCGCCACCTGGTCCACGAAGTGGAAGCCGGTGTCGCGGCGCGGCCGCTCGTAGGCCACCAGTACCGGCAGCGCGGGCAGTCCGCGGCTGGGCTGATCGGCAGTGGGATTGGCCTCGTCCTCCTGCATGCGGCTCAGAACATAGGCGAGCCGCTCCTGGGCGCGTCCGGGATGCCGGTCGGGATTGAAGTAGTTCGGCCCCTTGGTGAGGCCGGCAAGAAGCGCACCTTCCTCCAGCGTCAGCTCCTTCGCCCGCTTGCCGAAATAGCTGCGGGCCGCGAGCTCGATCCCCCAGGAGCCGCGGCCGAGATAAACCGAATTGAGGTAAAGCTCGAGGATCTCCGCCTTGCTCAGCGTGTGCTCGACCCGCGAGGCCACGATCATCTCGCGGATCTTGCGGTCATAGGTGAGGTCCTCGCCGACCAGCAGGTTCTTCACGATCTGCTGGGTGATGGTCGAGCCGCCTTGCGGGCGCCCGGACTGGGCGAGGTTGCCGATGAAGGCGCGGATCAGGCCGCGTTCGTCGATGCCCTTGTGGCGGTAAAAGCGCTTGTCCTCGGCCGCCAGGAACGCCTTCTGCACGTTCTCCGGAATCTCGGTGAGCGGCACCCATTGGCGCCGCTGGTTCTCCTCGAACACCTCCGCGAAGCGTTCGCCCTTGCGGTCGAGCACGACGCTGGCGCCCGGAAGCTTGAGGCCCTTGAGCTTGTTGTGATCGGGCAGATCGGCGGCCGCCTTGTTGAAGTGCTCGATGACCTCGCCGAGATCAACCGCCGGCACC
>JBAWAM010000840.1:0-1730 GCA_049589315.1 Myxococcaceae bacterium | reverse complement strand
CTGTTCGTCCGCAGCCTGTTCAATGCGCTTCGTGCCCGTGCGCGGAGCCTGGTGTTTCCTGCCCGCGAGTGCGGAGCAGTCAGCTTCATCCAGCGCTTCGGCTCCGCCCTCCAATTGAACGTCCACTTCCACGTGCTCGTCCCAGAAGGCGTCTTCGACGTTGGCGGCACCTTCCACCCGCTGCCTCCGCCCGAGGACGCTGACGTCGAAGCACTGCTACACACCCTCCTGCGCAGACTCGTTCCGCTCCTCGAGCGCCACGGCCTGCACGAGCTGGAGGCCCTCCCCGAGCACGCGCTCGACGCGCTTCAGCTCTCCTCGGCCCAGGGGAGGCTATCCCTCGGCTCGCCTCACCCGCCCCGCCGCTCACGCCGCTGCGCCACCCTCGAGGGACGATAGGGCAAACAATCGCGGTTCGGCGAGGTGAGGGGAGTGGTGGGGGCGAGAGACGGGAGCGGCGAACGCGAAGTGGAGGCGCTCGACGTGTAGATGCCTGGCGGCGGTGGGTGGTCGCGGCGATGCCCCGGGCAGAGGCATGCCCGTGCGTGTGACGCGGGAGAAGGGTTCAGGCGCACTCGAGAGGGACGAAGGAGAGCTGAGGCGGGTCAGTGGCGGATGGAAGCGGTGGGGTGACTGAAGGAAGCTGAAGGTGGCTGAGGATGCGGCGGACGGTGTGGAGGTTGGAGATGAAGGCCAGCACCCGGCGTGGAGAGCCACAGGCGTGACAGGTGAGGGCGTCGACCCCGAAGGCGCGGCGGAGGAGCTCGTCACTCCTTACTGACTTCGGCCATGGCACGCGCTGGCCGTCCGTTGCCGCGTCTGGCATGTCGCTCTGCCGCCAGCAAGCCGCGGCCACCCAGAAGAAGCGAAGGAACTACCTTGCGGATCTGGTTGAACGACTGCCGATCGCGGCCGGCATTGGTTGAACTCCATGTTCCCGCTGACGTTGCAGGTGTTCGTTCACGAGACCGAAGAGCGCCGTCTCCTGGGGACGACACGGGACGTACGGAGCCGCAAGGCGCGACACGCATTTCCTCTCGCTCGCCGCGTGCCAGCGTCGCGTTCCTGCAGAGGGGCGCGTAGAGCTCGCCTCCCACGAGGCGCTCCCAGTGCGCGATCGAGAGGATGTTCGGCGCGACTCGGGACGCCTCCTCCGTCGCGAGAGGCGGATCAGAGAAATTCGCAATGGTACGCGGCGGGGCGCTCGGCGCGCACGTCGAAGCCGCTCTTGCCCGCGATCTCGAATGCGGTACCGGCCGGGTACACGCGCCATTCCTTCGCCCCCTCCGGGCGCACGAAGAGCTCACCGCTCACGACGGTCATGCGCTCGGGGGCGTTCGTGCCGAAGTGGAACTCCCCGACATCGATGACGCCGACCGTGTGCTGCCGGCCGTTTCGCTCGAACCCGACGCTCTGGACGTTTCCATCGAAGTAGCTGTTGTGCTTGATCCCCATGCGTGACGCTCTAGTCGAGTCCAGAAGCGCTGCCAACGTCGCGCGTGCCTGCCCTGCGCAATGAGCACGCCGTCCGATTCGGCGTCCGTGGCGCCGTGACGAGGGGCGACGGATCATCCGTCGCCGGCGACCGTTGCGGCGGTCGCTCGGCGACGCCGTCCCCGCGGGCGTACGTCACGCCCGGCATCGGCGGCGCCGCAGCCCCGAAACCGTGAGCTTCAGACCCCGCGCTCGAGGCACGCAGGCGAGTATACGCTCCCTGCGTCGGGTGACGG
>JBAWAM010000839.1:0-3085 GCA_049589315.1 Myxococcaceae bacterium | reverse complement strand
GGCGGACCTCCGGGCGGCCCATCCGGACATCGACCGGCTCGCCACCCGGCTCGAGGTGATGCGCTGGGGGCACGCGATGATTCGACCCCGTCCGGGGTTCCAGTCCTCTGCGGCTCGGCGGCAGGCGCAGGAGAGCCTCGGCCGTGCGCTTCACTTCGCCCACAGCGACCTCGGTGGGATGGCGACCTTCGAGGAGGCGAACGCCTTCGGCGTCGTCGCGGCGGAGAAGGTCCTCACCGGACTGGGGCGGCGCTTCGACAGCTGGCTGTGAACACCGCTAAGGTGGATCGCGTGCCCCCGAACAATCGGAAGCCCGACAGCGTCCGCACGCCGCAGATGAAGAAGATCATGACCGCGATCCAGGGCGACGACGAGTTCAGCGTGTTCTCCGTCTCGGACGCCGGCCGGAAGAAGAGCCCGGTGGAGATGAATCCCAGATTGGCGGAGAAGGAGGAGGAGCCGCCGGCCAGCTTTCGCCTGCTTCAATTCTTCAGGGGATTCATCCGCCGGTAACGGCAGCGCCGAAGCGGGCAGCCTGACGACCGCTGGTGCGCAGCCTCGTTCACTTCCTGCGCAACGATCGCACGCACATCTTCTGACCCGGACGCCCACCCGAGGGCGGCAGGAGGAACGACGTGCTGGCGCGAATGGTGAACATACTTCTCGCGACGTGGCTCTTCGTCGCCGCGTTCGCGTTCAACGCGACGACCGCCCAATTCTGGAGCGTCCTGTTGGTCTCCATATTGGTGGTGACGATCGAGGTGCTGTCGATGTGGCGCAACGATCTGCGCTTCGTCGATACGGCGCTCGGGCTCTGGTTGATCTTCTCCGTCTGGCTGCTGCCGCCGCGCAACGACTTCGTGTACTGGAACAACATCATCTGCGGTCTCTTGATCGCGGTGATGTCCATGGTCCGTACCCGCGTGAAGCACCGCCCGTGGGTGCCGTCCCGGAACGGCTACCAGAAGGCGAACGAGGAGGACCAGCGCTGGGCGGAGGCGCGGTAGCCCATCCGTGAGGCGCTTCACGCGAACCGGCGGAAGAACCGACGCTTGATGAGCTCGACGCAGAACAGGTAGCTGAGCGTCAGCCCCGCGATGATGGGGTAGAGCACCAGCGGAGGGCGGACGAACCCGACCGCCGGGGCAAGGGGCGTGAAGGGCAGCACGTTGCCGATGATCACCACGGCCACGCACGTCAGGGTAAGCCAGACGGAGGGCCTGCTCGCAAAGGGCGAGTGTCGCGTGCGGATGACGAAGACGACCAGGACCTGGGTGGTGAGTGACTCCGCGAACCAGCTCGTGTGGAACAGGGTCTCCGAAGCACGAAGGCCCCACAGCAGCACCGCGAAGGTCGCCGCATCGAAGCACGAGCTCACCAGACCCACGACGATCATGAAGCGCACGAGGAACTTCAGGTTCCAGCGTGGGGGCCTGGCGAGCGTGTCCTCCTCCACCTTGTCGAGGGGGATCGCCATCTCCGAGAGGTCATAGAGGAGGTTGTTGAGCAGCACCTGGACCGGGCGCATCGGGAGGAAGGGAAGCACCGCCGAAGCGCCCGCCATGCTGATCATGTTCCCGAAGTTGGAACTGGTTCCCATCAGCAGGTACTTCAGGATGTTGCCGAAGGTGCGCCGCCCTTCGATCACCCCGTCGTGAAGCACGGCCAGATCGTGGCGCAGCAGCAGCAGATCCGCGGCCTCGCGGGCGACGTCTGCCGCCCCCTCCACGGTGATTCCGACGTCCGCTGAATGCAGGCTCGGGGCGTCGTTGATCCCGTCGCCGAGATAGCCGACCACGTGCCCCCGTCGACGGAGCGCGAGGATGACCCTGCTCTTCTGCGCCGGAGAGACCCTCGCAAAGATGTTCGTCTGATCCGACCTCACCCCGAGTGCGTGATCATCGAGCTGGTCGATCTGATGTCCGGTCAGCACGGCCTCGACCGGCATCCCGAGCTCGCGGAAGACGTGCAAGGCGACGCGTTCGTTGTCTCCCGTCACCAGCTTCATCGAGACGCCCCGCTTCGAGAGCGCCTGGAGCGCCGCCGAAGCGTCCTGCCTCGGCGGATCGAGGAAGGCGGCGAGCCCCTCCAGCACCAGCCCTTCGGTGGGAATCTCTGCGGTCCGGAGATCGGGCGCCTCGCGGGATGCCACCGCCAGCACGCGGAAGCCCTCCTCTCCCAGCGCCTCGAACCGGGCCAGCACGCGGGCCCGCGTGTCCTCGTCGAGCAGGACCTCTCTGGTCCCCTGGCGGGTGCAGTGCGACAGGATCTCCTCGGGCGCGCCCTTGACGATCAGCAGTCGTCGCCCGTCCCGTTCGATGAGCACCGAGACCCTTCGGCGCTCGAAGTCGAAGGGCACCTCGTCCACCTTCCGCCAGCCGGACGCATCGACCTCGCCATGCGCGAGAATCGCCTCGTCCATCGGGCTGAGCAGGCCGGACTCGAAGGTGCTGTTCAGGTAGGCCAGCTCGAGGACCCGGGCGCTGTCCCGACCGGAGAGGTCCTCGTGCCTCTCCAGCCGGATCTTCGCCTCGGTGAGGGTTCCCGTCTTGTCGCTGCAGAGAATGTCCATGCTCCCGAGGTCGTGGATGGCCGAGAGCCGTTTCACGATCACGTGCTGCCGCGACATCCGGAGCGCGCCACGGGAGAGGGTCACCGTCACGATCACCGGCAGCAGCTCCGGGGTCAGCCCCACCGCCAGGGCTGCCGCGAACAGGAGCGCCTCGAGCAGGGGCCGGTGGAGGACCGTGTTCGCGAGCATCACGAACAGCACGAGCAGCAGCGTGATGCGCATGAGGAGGAGGCTGAAACTCCGGATCTCCCGCTCGAACGCCGCGGATGGAGACGCTTCGCGAAAGGCCCGGACCGCCGCGCCCATCGCCGTCTCCTCGCCGATGCCGTAGACCACCGCGGTCCCGGACCCGCTGATGACCGAGGTCCCCAGGTACACGCAGTGACGGGCCTCCGCGGGCTGCTCCGGGCCACCGGCGGGCAGGACCTGCTTCTCCACCGGGAAGGGCTCGCCCGTGAGGGAGGACTGATTCACGAACAGGTCGTGTGCCTCGAGGAGCCGCGCATCGGCGGG
>JBAWAM010000838.1:0-1520 GCA_049589315.1 Myxococcaceae bacterium | reverse complement strand
GGTCTGCCGATCGTCGAGACCAAGGCGGGCGACGTGTCGGCCTACATCCCGACCAACGTCATCTCCATCACCGATGGCCAGATCTTCCTGCAGTCGGACCTCTTCAACGCCAACCAGCGCCCCGCTGTGGACGTCGGTGTGTCCGTCTCCCGTGTTGGTGGCGCCGCCCAGGTCAAGTCCATGAAGAAGGTCTCCGGTACCTTGAAGCTGGAACTGGCCCAGTACCGCGACATGCAGGCCTTCGCAATGTTCGCGTCGGACCTCGATGCCGCATCGCGCCAGCAGCTGACCCGCGGTGCACGCCTGATGGAACTGCTCAAGCAGGGCCAGTACTCGCCGTTCCCGATCGAGAACCAGGTTGTCTCCATCTGGGCCGGCACCAACGGCTACCTCGACGACGTTCCGGTTGAAGACATCAACCGCTTCGAGACCGAGTTCCTGGAGCACCTCAAGCACAAGTCCTCCATCCTGACGACGCTGGCCCAGACCAACGTCATGGACGATGACACCGCTGAAGCGCTGAAGACCGCAATCGTGGACTTCAAGAAGGGCTTCTTCGGCGAGGGAGACAACCTCCTTGTCGGTGCGGGGCACGAGGAGCACGCCCCCATCGGCGAGGACCAGGTCGACCAGGAAAAAATCGTCAAGCAGAAGCGCTAGTTTCGCTGGCAGGGGCTGCCGGGACCCGTACGGGTTCCGGCAGTCCCCGCCATCGGGATCTTAGGAAAGGATAAGTATGGGAGCCCAGATCCGGGTCTACCGCCAGAAGATCAGCTCGACGACGTCGATGCGCAAGATCTTCAAGGCGATGGAACTGATCGCTACCTCGCGCATCGGCAAGGCCCGCGCACGCGTAGCAGCTTCACTGCCTTACGCGAACGCGATCACGCGTGCCGTTTCTGCTGTCGCAAGCCAGAGCGAAATCGACCACCCGCTGGTCACCGAGCCGGAGCAGATCCGCCGGGCCGCTGTCCTGGTCATCACCTCGGACCGTGGCCTTGCCGGCTCGTACTCCGCCAGCGTGCTGAAGCAGGCGGAAGGCCTCAACGAGCTGCTCGTCGAGGAGGGCAAGGAAGTCAAGTTTTATTTGGTCGGCCGCAAGGCGCAGGCCTACTTCGACTTCCGGAACCGTCCCTACGGTCGCGTTTGGACCGGCGGCACGGATGCGCCGGAGTTTGCCACCGCACAGGAAATCGGCGAGGCATTGCTGTCTGACTTTGCGACGGACTATGCAGAGGGCGGAGTCGACGAGATCCATGTCGTCTACACCCGCTTCAAGTCCATGGTCACCCAGGAGCCGACGGTTATCCGTCTTCTCCCGCTTGAGGTTGTCGAAGAGCAGGCTGCGTCCGAGTCGGACCTCCTGCCGCTCTACGAGTTCGAGCCGGAAACGGAGCAGGTTCTCGATGCTCTGCTGCCGCGCTACATCGAATCACGTATCTTCGCCGCGATGCTGCAGGCAGCAGCTTCGGAACTCGCTGCCCGCCAGCGGGCAATGAAGTCCGCCGGCGACAACGCCA
>JBAWAM010000837.1:0-5100 GCA_049589315.1 Myxococcaceae bacterium | reverse complement strand
CACAGGGCACATCCTTCGTGACCGACGCCACCGCAGGCGCCCTCTTCGTGTTCGACGCCGATGGTTCTCTCCGCGAGCGGCTGAGCCTCACCCGCGACGGCGCTCCCGCCTCGCCGGTTCACGTTTCGGTCGGCCCCGACGGAGGCGTCGAGGTCGCCACCCTTCCCGGCGCGCCGGTCTGAGTCATGTCGTCTGCCGTGGAGCTCAACCTCGAGCGCTTCGCCCCGCTTCAGGGGACAACGTTCGTGCTGCAGGGCCCTTCCGGACCTGTGCCGTTGGAGCTGGTGGGCGTGAGCGCGCTGAGAGGAGGCCTCCCCGGCCAGCGCGCGCCGTTCTCACTGCTCTTCCTCGGGCCGGACGCGACGCATCTGCCGCAGCAGATCTGGCCCCTCGAGCACGACGTGCTGGGCAGGCTGGAGCTCTTCCTCGTGCCGGTGGGGCCCGCCGAGGGCCGCATGCGCTACGAGGCGATCTTCAGCTGACGTCGTCCCCACGCGGGGCAGGCGGTGGCGACCACTCCATCAGCAGATACACGCCCCCGTCGTCGGCGACGTTGCGGAACCCGAGCCGGTCATAGAGATGTCGGGCGCGGTTCTGCCGCTCCACGTGGATGCGCACCACCCGCCCACTCGCGCGCGCCTCCTCGATGATCTCGGACAGCAGCGCACCGCCGATCCCTGTGCCGCGCGCTTCGGGCAGCAGCGCGATGTCGATGATGTGCAGCACGTCCTCGCGCCGATCCAGGTACAGCCTGCCCGCGGGCGTCCCCTCCTTCAGCACGACGAGGAAGTCGGCGTTCGGAGTGTGTGCCCGGTAGTGGGTGTGCTGCGCGCGGAACTGCATGCGCAGGAACGCCTCCTTCTGGGCCTCGGACCAGGGCACCACCGAGAGCTCTTCGGTGCGGGTGCTGGCGTAGATGCGGAAGAGCAGCTCCGCATCGTCCTCCGTGATGGGGCGCAGGGTGATGCCGGGAGGAGGCATGGATGGCTCCAGCGGCTCAGGGGCGCTGCGGGAAGATCCCCTGCAGCGCGATGATGAAGTAGCTGGTGAGGTACGGCTGCAGGTTGTTGTGGGGTTGGCCCCCGCCGGCCTGGGAGAGCGCCTCTGGGGCCATCGCCACGGTCGCCCCGCCCGCGTTGGCGTAGACGGGCATGGCCGGAACAGCGGGGCCGAGCGCCGCGTTCGAGCTGGGATCGTTGTCGGCGGACACATCGCCGGTCCGCAGCGCGTGCGAGTGCGCTGGCACCTCGGCTTGCGTGAGGGTGACCGCCTCCGTGCCGCCCGATTCTCCAAGGGAGCGCAGGCTGAGCCCCGGCCCCTGACCGGGGCCCATCGGGACGCGGCCCTGAAGGTTGGGCAGGGCGAAGTTGTTCAGGCCGTTCCCACCGTAGTTGGTTCCCAGCAGGCTGAAGAGGGCCGTGTTCTGCGAGAGCGGCAAGAGCTGCCCGTCGCACCAGGCCCAGCCCCTGGGAGGGAAGTTGAAAGAGACGATGCGGATTTCCGCGAAGAAGGGATCGGCCATGGCGCGAGCTCAGTTCTGCTGCGGGAAGATGCCGAAGAGGGAGATGATGAAGTGGATGCAGAGGTACGGCTGCACGTTCGAGTGCGGCTGACTTCCTCCTGTGGGCGCGATGGCGGTCGGCGCGAGGGCAGCGGTCGGCGCGGTCGTCGCGTACACGTCCTCGTCGGTCTCCGCAGGGACGCGGCCTGCGGGCACGGCGCTCTCGGCAGGCTGCGCGTCCGCCAGCAGCGCGTGACCGTGGGCGGGGATCTGCTGGGTCGTGAGCGTCACCGCCTCCTGCCCACCCGTCATCCCGATCACATAGTTACTGCCCCCGGGCAGCGGCCCCTGGTGCACCGGTACCCGCCCTCGGAGATCCGGCAGCGCGAAGGTGCTCTGCCCGTCCCCGCCGTAGGTCGTGCCGATCAGAAAGAACAGTGTCTCGTTCTCCGAGATGGGCAGGAACTGCCCGTCGCAGAACGCCCACCCCGCGGGCGGAAAGTTGCCCGCGAACATCCGGATTTCACCCACGAACGGAGTGCTCATGTCGGTCTCCCTCAGTTGCGCGGGGGGAAAATGCCCTGCAGTGCGATGCAGAAGCTGATGGTGAGGAAGGGTTGCATGTTGGCGTGCGGCTGACTCCCACCGACGTTGCCGACCGCCTGGGGGTTGAGCGCGACGAGTTGCTGAGGCGCCTTGTACAGGGGCGCGCCCGCAGTCCCGAGCATGCTCCCCGAGGCCTGGGTGCCGGGGGTAGCCGGCGCGGCGGACGCGTTGAGGACGTGGGTGTGAACAGGCAGCTCTGCCTGGGAGACCGTATGGGCCTCCGCACCGCCGCCCTGGCCCAGGGTGAAGCCGCTCCCCACATGCATCGGCACCCTGCCCCGGTAGTCAGGCAGCGCGAAGTTGGTCTGACCGTTGCCCCCGAAGGTGGTCCCGAGCAACGAGAAGAGGGCCTGGTTCTGGTTGATGGGCAGCAACTGCCCGTTGCAGTGGGCCCAGCCGCGAGGGGCGTACTGGAACGACATCAGCCGGATTTCACTCATGAAGGGGTCGGACATGGGGGCCTTCGATTCTACGGGACAAGGCACGCGGCGGCGGAACCGTAGGTGCCGAGAGCGAGGACGGAGCCGATCGGGTTGGTGCCTGACAGGTAGCTCTGCACGGCGGCCGCGGTCGGATTGGCGCCGACCCCCTGCATCAGGAACGACGCCGGCGACTGCTGCCGCAGGGCGAGTCCGTTAAACCCGGCCGCGGGGATGGCGCTGTTGCCGGTGATGGCTGCGCAGAGGGTGGTGTTCTCGGAGACGGAGAGCTGGATCGCGTCGAGCGGGGCGAAGCGGATCACATTGTTCGCGAGCGTGACGTCGAGGCGGTTGTCGGCGAGCACCTGTCCCTGACGCGCCTGGATCTGGATGCCGTAGGTGCCGGTCTTGCCGATCTCGTTGTTCCGCAGCGCCACCCGTCCACGCGCGGAGGCGGCGCCCGGGTCGGCGTCGAGCAGCACGCGGATGCCGCTGCCGTTCACCGAGCCCACCACCGAGGCGTTGCCGATGTCGCCGATCTCGTTGTCCTCCACGGTCGCGCGCAGCTCGGCGTTCAGATCGCCCCCCTGGAGCAGGAAGGCATGACCGTTCCAGTTGCGCACCTGGTTGCGCCGGATGAACGCAGTCAGCACGGCGCTCGCCCCGTCGGCACTCACGCGAAGGGCGTTGTTCCCTCCGCCGATCGTGTTGAGGAAGAGGTTGTCCTCGATGGTGGCGGTGAGGCTGGCGTTGCCGCCTTCGGTCGCCACGTCGAGCCCGTTGGCGGAGGCGGGGATCCCGCTGAACTGCGACGCGCGGACGTTGAGCGTCACCTGGGGCCCCGTCGGCGTCGCTCCCCGGTCATCCGCACGCACCAGCACGCCCGGACCTCCTGTCCCGGTGCCCTGGATGGAGAGCCCGTCGAGCGTGAGGGTCAGCGCGCCGCCGCCGTTGTCGAGGAAGAGACCGCCGCCGCCCGAGGCCTCGAGGGTGGTGTCCCTCACCAGCGCGGTCCCGTCGAGCTGAGCGATCGCCCCGGTGCTGCGGCCGAAGTTGAGCGCGTACTCGTTGGAGGCATCGCCGTTCTGGAAGAACAGGCTGTCCGTGAGGGTGAGGTTGGAGACCCGCCGGCCGTCGAGCACCCGCAGGCCATCGGCGCCGGTGGTGCGCACCGCCAGGCGACGCACCGTGAGGCCGGAAGCATCCGCCAGCACCAGGCCCTCGCGGAGGGTCCCCTGGATCGTTCCGCCCGCCCCGGCCGCGCCCACGTCGGGTCCCAGCGTGAAGCTGCCCGTGAAGCCATCGACCACCCATCCGTTCTCACCCTGCTGCACGTCGAGCCGCGGCAGCGTGAACGTGCCGGTGGAGTTCCTCACCCTCAGCCCGGCCGTGGTGGGTCGGTTGACGGTGACGGCCTGCTGCACCCGGAAGGTTCCGTGCACGCCCTCCAGACGCACGCCATGCGACGGGCTCTGCGTCGAAGTGGCCGACCTCACGGTCGCGTCGAGCGACGCGATGGAGGAGAGGTCCAGGGCCGCGCCTCCCGTTGCAGTCAGCGATACCTGCGAGTCGGGAACGGTCAAGGTGCTGAACCCGCTCGCCACCAGGGCCCGACCCGCGGTGGCCGTGAGGGAGACGAACTCGAGCGTGCCGAGAGCGCTGCCGTTGCCCGCGAGCACCAGGGCATCGCCTCTGGAGCTCACGTCGACGCCCGCCAGCCGGATGTCGGCCACGCCGGCTCCGGCGATGCCGTTGCCTCCACCGTTGGTGATGTTCAACCCGCGCACCTGGCTGTGCGAGGCGAGCGTCACCGCCGTTCCGGAACCCGCTCCGAGGACCGGACGCGCGCCGGGTGGGATGGCTGGATTCTCCGGACGCTGGAGGCCCGCGCCCTCGCCCACCAGCGCCTGGTTCGGCTTGAGGACGATGTTTCCGTAGGAGGCGCCGCTTCCCCGGTAGACGAAGAGGACGTCACCGTTTCCGGAAGCCACCTGGGCTTCCGAGAGCTGCCTGAAGGGCGCGTGCGAGCGTCCGTCTCCGCTGGTCGCCAACGCGTTGTTCACGTACCAGATCGCGGGACCGCTCACCGTGACGGTCACCGTGGCCGTTGCCGTCTGGGTGCCCACCGACTCGGCCACCCTGTACGTGAAGGTGTCGGTGCCTACGAAGCCCGCCTTCGGCCGGAACACGAGGCTGCCGTCGGCGTTCACCTGCACGTTGCTGCCGTTGGCGCTGGTGGCGTCGAAAGCGGAGAGAGTCACAGAGGACTCGCGGTCGCTGTCGTTGGCCAGCACGCCCGAAGCCGCCGAGACGATCAGCTCGGTGTTGCCGCTGGTGCGATACGAGTCCGCCACGGCCTGGGGTGGCCGGTTGACCGGGCGAACGGTGATCTGTGCCGGGTAGACCGGGCTCGGAGCATCCCCGTCGTGGACGGTGATCTGGACCGAGAGCGTGCCCACGAAGCCGACCGCCGGAGTGACGGTGGTGCCCGAGCGGGTGTAGCCGGTTCCGGGGAGCACCTGGAGGGTGAAGCCCTGGGGCCAGAGGTCGTCCGGATCGTCGACCGTGAAGTTC
>JBAWAM010000836.1:0-4040 GCA_049589315.1 Myxococcaceae bacterium | reverse complement strand
GGGCTGCGCTGCTCACGGAACGGCTCCCGATCCTACCGGGGCGACGGGGCAGCTCAAGGTTCTACCCCTTTCGTCGTCATGTACGCATGCTCCTCGACCTCTTGGGCGAGCTGTGTGCCCAGCACCTCCACCTCTTCCCGCGTCACGCTGAAGAGGCGAAGGACGTCGCCCAGGTCGTTCGACTCCTCCACCGCGAGGCACGCGTCGGTGGCACCGCGCGCGGCTTCGGGACCGCCGTATCGCCCGACCTGAAGGCTCCAGCGACCGTCCGGCAGCTGCTCGAACGGATAGAGCCGACACGCGGTGGGGCGAACGTCTGCGGGCAGCGAGCACCCCTGCCCCGGCGACAGGAACACGCAGTGGGTGCGCGCCTCCCCGGCGACGCGCTTGAGGGTGAGCCTGCGCGGACCGGCCCGGAAGTAGCCGCGGTACAGCGGACGTCGCGCCTCGTAGGCCCGCGCCTGCTCGTCGTCGAGCCACTCCACCTCGACGAACCGCGACGACGGACGGCGCAGCCAGGCGGAGATCCGCCGCACGTCGACCAGGGTCAGCGTCGCCAACTGCTCGTCGCCGGTGACCTCGCAGCAGGACGCCCCCAGCACCCGCGGGCAGCGGGCGCAGACAGGACCGGTGAAGGGAGATTCGGAGCTCACGACCCTCTCATACGACGACGCCCCGACCAGGGTGGCCGGGGCGCCGCTGAATCGTCCCTCTCGGGAGCATCTACGCTACTGCCCGAAGATCGAGGACAGTCCGCGCATCATCTCGAGGTTGCGGACGGCATCGCGGGTCTTCGCCTCCCACTGCGCCGCTTGCTCGATGTTTCCGGCGGCTTCGGCCGCGACCCACTTCGCCTGGTAATCCTTCGCCAGGAGGATCTGCTTCGGCGCGGCGGACGGCTCCGTCCCGTCGTTCTTCATCGGCGCCGCGTAGATGTACGCGCCACCGAACGGGTCTGCGAACGTCTGCAGGATGTAGCCTTGCGCGGGGGTCATGCTCTCACCCGAGCCGAGCTTGAAGACGCGGTTCTTGTTCACGAAGTCCTGGTCCAGATTCTCCGTGAAGTACGCCATGCCGAAGAGCTGCGTGTAGAAGCGCGTGCTCCACGGCGGAGACGCCTCGACCACCTCGGCCGGAGCGACCACCTCGTCCGGGTGCGGCGCCGGAACGGGCGGGTACTGGAAGCCGCGGATGTAGTCCTCGGCGCGGACGAACACCGGTTGCTCGACCTCGGCCAGCCCGTTGCCCGACTTCAGCAGCTTCGACGAGAGGGTGGCGCCGTCCTGGAGCCACACGGCGGAGGCTGCCCGGCTGAGCTCCTCATGGAACGTCATGTAGTACGGCAGCGAGTACCGGAGCTGGTCTGCGCCGGAGTCGACGCCGATGAAGTTGGTCTCGCTCTGGGTCAATGCGATCAGCGCGCCGTACTGATCCCAGAAGTGACCGACCTCGTTCACCCGACGGTAGAAGTCGTAACCCTCGGACTCGAACAGCGTGTACATGCTGCGGCCGGGTCCGCGCGGGACGTAGGCGATCTCGCTGTACGGCGCGTTCGTGCCGGTGGTCAGCGAGGCCTTCAGGGCCTGCTCGTCGCCGTCCGAGAACCGGGTGTTGTCGGACTTGTTGTTCGCCAGGTGCACCCAGCGGCTGGTGGTCTTGTCCTTCCCGAAGTAGCCCACCGACGGCGTGGCCAGCTCACCCAGCAGGTGGTTCACGCTGTCGATGACCGCCATCGTCCAGTAGTTCTGGAAGACCGGGTCGCCGAAGTGCAGGTCTGCCGGAGAGCCGAGATACTGCTCCATCTCCTGCGAGGTGAGCTCGTACGCGTCCTGGTACAGATAGATGTCGAAGAGCCAGTGGTGGTAGACGTTCGGGAGGTTGATGGTGAACCGACCGAGCTTCGAGTTGAGCACCATGAACGGGGTGAACTCGTACCGGTCCCGCTTGAAGTTCGAGAACGCGTAGTACTCGTCGTAGCGGAAGATCCAGTCCCGGACCAGCTCGTAGTAGTCCGCGCCGGAGTCGTACCGGTTGCAGGCCAGGTGCGCGCCGACCTCGTTGTCGGAGCAGAACATGTACGGCACCTCGGTCGGCTTGCCCGCGACGATCTCCGACACGACCTCCTGGGCCTCGACGTAGGCGTCGGTGGTCAGAGTGTCCATGTCGATCTGGTACTGCACCCAGTTCTTCTCGATCGCCTCGTACAACGGGGCCAGCTCGCTCCACTTCCGGTAGCTGCGGCTCTGCATCCGCTCGATGCCCTGCTCCAGGGCCTGCTCGAACGACTGCGCCTTGTCCGCGAAGTGGAAGGGCAGCGTGGTGTAGTGGAACCGGTCCGAGTAGTTCTTGGAGACGGTGTTGTAGTGGGTGACGTGGGTGAACGGGATCTCCACGTGGGCCCCGCGCACCGTCATCGGCTTCGCCAGGTTGGTCGTCGGGACCTTCATGTTCGGTGCGGTCCAGGCGGCCGAGTCGGTGTTGGCGCGGGTGGTGTTGAAGACCTCGACCCAGCCGATCTCGGGGCCACCGGCATATCCGAAGAGGATCGCCGCCTCGTCGTACTTGCCCAGGCCGTGGTGGTGGATGGGGAAGCGCGCGGGGTAGTCCATCACCGTCGAGTACTCGAGCGACCGCATCCCGGACTCCAACTGCGCCTGGGTCGGGTTGCTCGCGTCGACCAGGTCCTGCGGGCTCAGGGGGAGCACCCGCTGACCGCCGGCCATCACGCCGATGGTCTCCTTGCGCAGGTCCCAGTACCCGTCGCGGAAGTTCATCGCGTCGTAGGTGCCCATGAAGTTGTGCCGCAGACCGATGGTGTGGCCGAGCTCGTGCTCGCCGATCATCCGGTTGAGGCCGTTGCGGATCAGCGTCCAGGCGTCGGTCTTCGCCTTCGCCTCGGCTTCGACCACGCTCATGCCCGCCGCCTGGTACTCGGTGACCTTGGCCTCGTAGAGCGCCTTCACGTCCTTCGCCATGGCGATGTACGCATCGT
This sequence comes from Myxococcaceae bacterium, assembly GCA_049589315.1. Classification (GTDB taxonomy): domain Bacteria; phylum Myxococcota; class Myxococcia; order Myxococcales; family Myxococcaceae; genus JBAWAM01. Next base: position 1,048 of record JBAWAM010000836.1, on the reverse strand, counting down.
CGGAGAACTCGGCGAGCCAGATGTTCTGCGACGACGCCCACTTCGCCCGGGTGTCGTTGAGCGTCTGCAGCTCGTCCATGCGCATCAGCACGTCGCGCGCCACCGAACGGTAGAGCGACGGATCAGCCATCAGCCGCTGCCGCCATTTCTCCCCCGGGGCGGACGCCAGCACCGCGGCCCGGACCTCGGGGATGTCGACCAGCGCCGCCTCCAGCTGGGGGTTCTGGGCGATCAGCGCGTTGGCGATCTCCCTCTGATTGGTCTGGACGATCGGGAGGCCACCCTGCCTCTTGTAGGCGCTGACCTTCTCCGACAGCGTCCCGCGGATCGCCGCGAAAGCTCCGTGCGTCCCCTCGGGGTCGTTGGTCAACCCCTGCTTCGACTGCGCCGGACCGTCGTCGCGGCGCGGGTCGGTCGCGTTGCGGTTGGTCGACAGGTAATCCCTCACGTCCTTGCCGGCGATCAGATCCTCCAGGCTGATCTCGCCGTTGAGGACGTCGAGGAGCTGCAGCGTGTTTCCGGCCTGTCGGTCGATGCCCGCGCCGTAGATGTTCGCCACCGCGTGGATGACCTCTCCGGTCTCAGGGTCCATTCCGGAGGGGCCGTACCCGAGCGGGCCAGCCATCTGCGGAAGGTCGACCCAGTTGAACATGTGGTACCGGATGTCGCCCATGCGGACGTGGGTGCCTTCCGGACCGCACGCGGCCGGAGCGTCCGCCGGCACCGGGTTCTTGCAGAGGTAGAACATCTGCGGGACCTCTTCGATCTCCAGGCCACGCGGCACCGCCACTGCCTTGCGGAACGCGCGGTCCCACGAGGCCTCGATGTCCCGGGCAGACGCCATCATGTCCGCCGGGTAGTTGTCCGAGAGGTGGTAGACGATCGGCTTCGGCTGGCGCTGCTCGACCGGGATGCTTTTCCCGCTGGCGTCGCGCGAGCGCTCCCAGATGTTGTGGCGCATCGCGTACATCAGCCGGCCCGTCAGGGTGGGACCGCGGTCCGGGTCGTAGGTCGGGATCTCCATCGACGTGCCGGCGCGGAAGTACCC
>JBAWAM010000835.1:0-3778 GCA_049589315.1 Myxococcaceae bacterium | reverse complement strand
TCCATGGCCGCGATGTACTCGATGTACCAGATGAGCCGCGTGCTCGGGACGCACCGTCGACTCCTCCGCTCGTCGCTGGTGGAGATGATGCCGACCGCGCAGCTCGACCCGACGCAGTTCGAGGAGTTGTTGGCCGACGCGGCGGCCATGCCGGCGGAGTCACTCGTCGGGTTTCTCCGGGGCCTTCACCAGTGGAACGTCGAGCAACAGCTCGGACAGGTTCGCATCCCGACGCTGCTGGTCTGGGGAGGAAAGGACCGCCTCATCCCGGGCCACACGATGGAGCGGATGGCGGAGTCCATCCCCGGATGCCAGCGCGTCTTCTGGGAGGACGTGGGCCACTCACCGCAGTTCGAACGGCCGGACGAGCTCGCAGACACCCTCTTCAACTTCGTCCGCCGGGGAACCCTCGGGCTCAGAATCCAATGGATGCTCCGACAGATGCTCGATGCGCGCAAACGCAGCCGGGCGCGGAGCCTTCGCGCGGGCGGTACCTGAGGCTGTCGTTGCGAAGCCCTCCCCTCACCAGGGCCACGGCTGGGGCGCTGCCTACGCGTGCGCGCGAGCCGTGGCATCGGTTCCGGCCCTGCTCCGACGCATGAGCAAGGTGGCCCGCCTGCGCGCCCCCTTGCCGGTCAACCTCGATCGAAAATACAAATTATGTCGATAATTTGAAGATTCAGCGATGATTCATGTGCGAATCGGCAGCCGATGGCTATTATCGACATGAATGGTCGATTCTGAAGCCGCCACAGGAGAAGGATTTCGGGAACGGTTCTGGTCTCAACTTCCCGATTACGGGCACGGCTTGTCCCTGCGTCGGATGGACTCTCTGGCCGTACCGCAAACTGGCCCCGGGGGCATGGTCGTGTTCGACCGCATCGAGGTCGGACTCAGCCAGAAGCGGGCGAGCGCTCTCGTCGCCTTTCGTCCCAAAGTTCTCCCGGGCGAGGCCATCGGCATCGGGAAACGGCTTCGGAAGGCAGACGAACAACTCCGCCTGCGAGACTCGGTACGGTCGGGCCCGGCGCAACGGGCCCTGGTCATTGCCACCGAGGTCGCGTCAGAAAACACGATCGCAACCTGTGAACGAGAAGGACTCGGAGTCATCGACCTCAGCGGAACGTTCGTCTTGACGACGCCAGAGATCGTGGTTCGGGTCATCGGAACGCAACAGGTCCGCCGCAGCCGGCGAGAGCCCGTTTTTCGTGGAGTGGGAGCCCGCGTGGTCCGGCTCCTGCTCGCCGCACCGAACGCGGAACGAACGATTTCCGAGCTCGCCCGGCGAGCGCGGGCGAGCTACGCGTATGCGCACGGAGTGGTGTCTCAACTGGAAGACCGCGGATTCCTCACGCACCTGGGGAAACGTCGCGGATTCGTGGTGCGTGATCCGCGAGGGCTTCTTCAGGCGTGGATCGACGCCAAAGAGCCTGCATTCGGAACACGCGAAGGCTTCTACGCGCCGAGAACCCAACCAGAATCGCTCAAAGCGGCCGTCGAGCGACTGCGACAAACGGACCCGTCGCTCCGCATGGCGTTCACCTACGGTTCGGGACTGCTCGACTCGGAGCGTTTCGTCAGTGGGCTACCCCACGGCATTTATTGCAATGCTTCGCTGGAGTCCTTGATGGATGCATTCGGGCTGAAGCGTCAAACGCCGGTGAACTTCTTCGTGCTTCGACCTCATCCAGCGGCGGATGTGGAGCATGGCGGGGTATTCGACTCACCTCGGATGCTGCCCCAGGGACCTGGAGTCACAGTTCCGCAGCTTGTCGTCGACCTGAGCGAACTCCCCAATCGAGGGCGTGAGCAGGCTCGCGAACTCATGGCCCACTGGATTGACTCCCTCCCGCTGAGCAACCTCGAATGACCGAAGCCGAGCAGTTTCAGGTGGTCCTCCACGAGCTCTACGAGCTCCTTCTCGATCTCGGAGACCTCGCCCAATCTGTCGTGCTCATCGGAGGTCAGGTGCTCGCGCTTCAGTCCATCCAGCGGGGCGGTACCGGCGTGATCGAAGCGACGACAGACACAGGCGTCACCGTGGAGCGTGGGTTCTCGCTCGAGCCGGATCTCCTGTTCGACCTGGATGAATACTCGTTCATGGCTGAGCGCCTCCCCGAGGTCCTACGAGCGCACCAGGAATCACAGATGGTCGAAGCAGTTGGGACTCCCAACGCCCATGGTCCTTCACCTCGACCTGTTTGCTCCGGCCGGTGTGTCGCCCGAGGCGCTTCCTACCGCCATGACGCCGCTTCCAGATGCGAGTCTCGCCACCAGGTATCGGGTGCCCATCGAGGTCCAGGTCGGAGAGCAAGTGCTCCGAATCAATGTTCCAGAACCGATTGCTTTCGTTGCGATGAAGACCACGGCCAAGAGGGTGCAACGGCCCACCGAACAGAAGGACTGCTTCGACCTGTATGCATACGTGAAGCTTCTTGGCCCAGAGGTCGTGAACGCCTCGCTCGATGACGCCGGCCCCGAAGGACAACGCCTCAGGCGCGAGCTTCGAATCCTGTTCTGGGATCTGGATTCACCGGGAACGAGAGATGTCGTCGCCGCCTCTCAGCTTCAGGAGGTCTACGAACGGCAACTCCTCGCGAGAGCCGTCGTGGACCTGATGGTCGAAATCACCGGATGAGCCGGAGGATCTGAGTTCCCCGGTGATCGGAGGTGGTCGAGCAGGCCAGGAGCCCACGAGGTCATTCGGACTCCCCTCGGGACCGGCTGAGTTGGTATGAGCCTCCGCCGATGAGTCGTCCGCTCCACGTCGTCCCCTCGCCTGCCCCCCTGTCGTTCGATTTAGTCGCCACCGATCCGACGACCGCCGCGCGCGCGGGGGTTCTCCATACCCGGCGAGGACCGGTGCTCACGCCCACGTTCATGGCGGTGGGGACCCATGCCCACGTGCGCCACATGTCCGCCGACGACGTCCGGGAGACGGGCGCGTCGATCATGCTGGGCAACACGTACCACCTGATGCTCCGACCAGGGGTCGAGGTGTTCCGCCGGTTCGGGGACATCCACCGGTTCATGGACTGGGATCGCCCGGTGCTGACCGACTCTGGCGGTTTCCAGATCTTCTCGCTCCCCGGTGACCGCGTGCTCACCGAGCGCGGCGCGCACTTCCGCAGCTACGTCGACAACAGCCGCCAGCTGCTCAGCCCGGAGCGCAGCATCGAGGTCCAGCAGGCGATCGGCTCGGACATCATGATGGTGCTGGACGTCTGCATCGACTCCACCAGCGACGAAGCCACCACGCGCGAGGCGATGGAGCGCACCCACCGATGGGCGATGAGAAGCCTCGCTGCGCGCGATGCGGGCGACCCGACCCAGGCGCTCTTCGCCATCGTGCAGGGCGGCGTCTTCCCCGCGCTTCGCGAGGAGAGCGCGGCCTTCCTCACCCAGCGCCCGTTCGACGGCTTCGCCATCGGCGGCCTGGCGGTGGGAGAGACGCGCGACGAACGCGAGTCGATGACCGAGCTCGCGGCGGCGCTGCTGCCCGCGAACAAGCCGCGCTACCTGATGGGCGTGGGGACGCCGATCGATCTCATCGAGGCGGTGAAGCGCGGCGTCGACATGTTCGACTGCATCATCCCGGTGAAGATGGCGCAGCAGGGATGGGTCTATACCTTCGACGGGCAGCTCCGGATCCAGCGGCAGGAGTACCGGCTCTCCGACGATCCGCTCGACCGGCAATGCGACTGCAAGGCCTGCACGACGCTGAGCCGCGGCTACATTCATCACCTGCTGGTGGCGAAGCATCAGCTCGGGTGGCGGA
>JBAWAM010000834.1:0-16790 GCA_049589315.1 Myxococcaceae bacterium | reverse complement strand
TCGGGAGGATGGCGAGCGCGATGCCCAGCACGCTCACCCGGAACAGCGGAACTGCCGGCAGGAACTTCGCGCCGAACAGCGCGCCGATGAACTCGGGCGCCGCCACGAACAGGAAGGCCGCGGTGGGGAGGAAGAAATACGCGAGCCTCCCGGCCGCCTCGCGGAACGCCTGCACGCTCTCGCTCACCCGGCCCTGGCGCTCCAGCTCGCCGACGCGCACCATCAACACCTCGCTGGTGGGCGTGTACAGCAGATCGACGAGCGGAAGCTGGAAACAGCCCACCGCGTAGATCGCGAACAACTCCGGCGGCACCACCGAGCCCACCGCGTACTGGTGCGCGTTCTGCTGGGGCACGTTCAACAACATCGCCGCGCCGAACGGGGCTGCCCACGCCAGCTGGGTGCGAACACCCTCCGGCCGGAACAGCGGGCCCGTCGTCGCGGTGAACAGGGTCACCCACGTGACGACCGCGCGGAGGAGCGCGACGGCGACGGTGGCCCGCATCGCGCCGGCGAGCCCGTATCCCAGGAACACCGGGATCACCATGGCGCAGGCCCGGATCAGGTCGGTCCCCAGGTAGATCCTGGCGGCGGCCTTCGTCCTTCCCTGCCCGGTGAGGATGATCTCCAGCGCCGACGCCGCCACCAGGCCGAACACATAGAGGGCGAGCTCGGTGCGGAAGCGAAGCAGGTCCGGGTTGCCGAGAAGGTCCGAGACCTCGTTGCTCAGCGTGAACACCAGCGTCGCGCCCAGCATGCCGGCAAAGAGGAGGAACACCAGCGATTGGGCCACCCAGGGGCGCGGCTGATCGGTGCGGGGAATGAAGAAGTACAGGCTCTGCGCGACCCCGAAGGGCAGCGTGTACTGGAGCGTCTGCGAGATCAGGAAGAGCTGCTTGTAGGTGCCGTACTCCTCCAGGGCCATCGCCCGCGCGAGCACGAGCGGAATGACGAAGGTGATGCCCGCCCCGATGAGGCGCGCGAATACGAGCGGGCCCGCCCGGCGGAGGAAGTTCGCCCCGCCGTCGTCACGCGCCAGGCTGGGCACTCAGAACCCTCCGTGGAGCGGCTCCGGTTCGGTGAAGAGCGGAATCGACGCCTGCGCCCGTTGAGCCCGTCTGCCGATCACCACGGAGCCTGCCCCCAGGCTGGTGAACACGTCGTCGATCTGGCACCCGGTCAAGCACGACGAGTAGCCTCCGTCGAAACCCAGGCTGAAGTTCTCCCACAGGACCTTCCGCTTGAGCGTGTACGGGTCACCGCCGACGCGGTTTGGCAGATCCTCGGTGGTCACCGCGGAGCGATACCCGGCCCGGGTCAGCATGCGGACGAGCTCGTCGGAGTACCAGCCGTTGCAGTAGGCGAAGTCCAGACACGGTCGCCCCAGTTGCCGCTCGATCTCCGTTCGGCTCTCGAGGATCTCCCACTCGGCGCGCTCGGGCTCTTCGAGCGGAAGCACGCTGTGGCCGACCGTGTGTGCACCGAAGGAGATACCCGCGTCCGCCATCCGCCGCGCGTCCTCCCAGGTCATCACGTCACCCTGCTCCGGGCTCGTCTCCTCTCCTCCGCCCAGTTGCTCCGCCAGGCCTTCTATGACCCGGAGGGCGACGCTTCCCGTGGCTTCGGACAGGAAACGGTCGACCGCCCCCGACGCCGATTCGGCGCCCGCGAGCACCGGTTCGAGCAGCGACACGGCCTGTGTCGGCAAGAGCTCGTACATCGGACGCAGGCGCCGCTTCTGCGCGAGCAGAAGCAGATGGAAGAGGCGGTCATGGTTGAACCGCTTGTCCGTGCCGACGAAGCCGCTGGCCAGATAGATCGTCGCGGGCAGTCCCAGCTCACGCAGGAGCGGGAACGCGTGACGGTAGATGTCGCGGTAGCCGTCATCGAAGGTGATGACGCACACGTCCCGCTTCGCCGCGCGCTCGCCGGAGATCACGTTCAGCGCATCCTCGAGGGAGACGACGTCGAAGCCGGCCGACTGCACCTCGTCCAGATGGCGTCGGAACGTCTCGCGCGAGATGAGCAGCCCGGGGATCGACCGCTGCACCTCGCCGGTGAAGTCGTCGACCACGCGGTGGTAGCTCAGGATGAGAATCCGGCGCCCGCCAGCCCGGAGCCGACGCGCCGCGGCGATCGCTCTGCGAGCCCCGCTGTAGTGGAGGACGTTCGCCACCGCGGACTTCGCCGCGCGGCGCAGAAGGTGGTTCCCATTCGCCATGTGCCCCCGCAGGTGCAGTCGCGATGCCAGTGGTCCCGCACGCTGCAGTGATGCTTTGGGTCCTGAAGCAGCGGAGGTGACTTCGCCCGGTGGGAAGAAGTTTCGCCACTCAGGGAAAGGGAGCGTCCTCGGCGGCACGCGCGCGGACCTCGAACCCATTGTCGCTGTAGAACCTGCGCCCGCGAAGGACCTGCCACAGCGACGCCGCGACGTAGGCCACCGGCATCAACGGACCGAACTGCATGGTCTGCACCACGTGCTCGAGCTCGTGACGGTACAACCGCGACTGCCCCGGTCCCGTCAGCTCCCGATAGGTGATCGTCGCGCCCAGCGTGTACGCGCTGATCTTCAGCGTGCGCATGTACAGGCCCAACGGGCCGCGCGGCCTCGCCACGAACTGGAGCACCCCTTCCCGGGTGCGCCCGTGATAGCGCGCGCCAAGCAGCGTCTGGAGCAACCCGAAGGCCGTCACCGGCGCCATCCAGAGTTGCCCAAGCACGAACACGCTGCGCCGCACGACACCCTCTACGGTCCGGACTGGACGCTCGCGGCGGACAGCCAGGTGGAGTACCAGGCCTCCAGCACCCACAACGCGTAGAGCTCCCCTGTGAGATCCGCGGCGGCCGAGAGATGCCGATCGAGGAGCGCCGCCACCGCCTTCCGACCGAACCACGTCCGCACCATGCTCCCCGACGCGAGCAACTGCTCCCGACATGCGCCGTGGAGCGGACCTCTCAGCCACGCTCCAATGGGCACGGGGAAGCCGCGCTTCGGCCTCCGGAGGATGGGCGTGGGGACGCGCGCCTGCATGGCGTGGCGGAGCAGGAACTTCCCTACGCCGTCCCGGAGCTTCAGCGCCGCCGGCAACCGCCACGCATGCTCTATCACCACGTGATCGAGAAACGGGACGCGGAGCTCGACGGAGGACGCCATGGTCATCCTGTCTGCCTTGTGCAGCAAATCGTCCGGCAACCAGATGCGCATGTCCGCGTAGAGCATCCGATGGAGCGGATCGATGCCACGCGTCTGCTGCCACAGAGGCGCGAACGCCGCGACCAGCGCTTCGCGTGCGCTCGGGCCCATCAGCTCGATCAGCGGCTCGTCGCCGAAAGCGCGCCCCACCCCGAAGTAGCGGCGCTCGAGCGGCGTCTGGAACATCGCGAGGTACTTGCGTGCCCGGGCATTGCCCACCAGGCGGAGCCCTGCCCCGACTGCGCGGGCGAGCCCCCCGCCGCCCCTTTGCCGGACCCGTTCCAGTGCGAGCATCCGCCGGTGGATGCCATGGCCCCCGAGCACCTCGTCGGCGCCCTCTCCCGACAGCACCACCACCACCTCTTCCCGAGCGCGCCGGGCCAGGAGCATCAGTGGCACGCACGCGCCGTCCGAGTTCGGTTCGTCGAGGTGCCACACCAGCTCTCCGAGACTGTCCCCGAAGGTGCCCGCGGAGATCCGCACTTCGCGGTGCTCGCTGCGCAGCGACTCCGCAGCGAGCCGCGCCCAGCCCAGCTCGTCCTCGGCGCCTTCGAAGCCGACGGAGAACGTCGTCACCGGCGCGCCGACCGACCGCATGGCCCAGCCGACCGCGGTCGAATCGACGCCGCCGGAGAGGAACAGTCCCACCGGGACCTCGCCCATCAGGTGCAGCCGGACCGATTCGCGGAGCACGTGGATGAACTGCTCTCCCGCGGCGTCGTCGCTCCGCACCTCCGCTGTCCCCGAGGTCTCCAGAGGGACGTCCCAATACCGGGTGAGCCGCGCCCGGCCGTCCTGGTAGACGAGCTGCGTCCCGGGCTCCAGGCGAAGGATGCCGCGGAAGAGTGTCTGCGGTGCCGGCACGTAGCGAAGGGCCAGGTACACGCCCAGGTGCGTCGGCTCGAGCGCGCGCGGGACGTCCCTGAAGGCGAAGATCGACTTCACCTCGGACGCGAAGAGCAGATCGCCGCCAATGCTGGTCCAGTACAGCGGCTTGATGCCGACCCGATCCCGCGCGAGCAGCAGCCGCCGCTCCCAGGCGTCCCAGACCGCGAAGGCGAACATCCCGCGCAGGTGTGTCGTGAGCGCCTCACCCCAGGCCAGATAGCCGTGGACCAGCACCTCGGTGTCCGAGCGCGTGCGGAACTCGTGCCCGAGCGATCTCAGCTCCGCCCGCAGCGCGTCGTGGTTGTAGATCTCGCCGTTGAACACGACGGTGATGCGGCCAAAGGCATCCGACATCGGCTGCGCGCCCCCGCGGACGTCGACGATCGACAGGCGTCGATGCCCGAGTCCGATCGCGCCGTCGCAGAAAAGGCCCTCGCCGTCGGGACCGCGATGCGCGACGAGGCGCGTGGCCGTACGCAATGCGTTCGCGGACACCGGCTTGTCCGCCGCCGAGTTGACCCGGCCGACGATTCCGCACATCCCGCTTCCCCCTCGACAGCGCCGGCAGACGCACCGCCAAGCTAGGGACGTGGGGTGGCGTTGTGAAGAGACGGACCCTAGGTTCGACGGGACGTCTGCAGGGGGATGGAATGGGGCGGACGAACGCGCTGCGGATTCTGCTCATTGGCGACTACCCGCCACCGATGGGCGGAATTGCCGTTCACGTCCAGCAACTGTACCGCGCCTTCGATCGAGAGGGGTTGACGTGCCGCGTGCTGGATATCAGCAAGGCCGAAGGCTTCGGGCGCGACATCATCGGTGGCCGCGGATATCGAAGCTTCTCGCGGGAGCTCCTGCGTCACGCGTCTGCGGGCTGGCTGCTTCACCTCCACACGAGCGGCAACAACCCGAAGGCGTGGACGGTGGCGATGGCGGTGGCGGTCGCCGGACAGATGTTCCGGACCCCCACGCTGATCACCGCCCACTCGGGCCTGATTCCGCAGCGGTTCCCCAGAAGGCCCGAGCTTCGACGACGCGCGAAGCTCGCGCTGCTCGGGTACTCGCACGTGGTGACCGTGTCCGAGGCGGTGCGTGAGACGCTGCTCGGTCTGGGGCTGTCTCGCGATCGCTGCTCCGTGTTTCCGGCGTTCTGCCCGGGCGAGGTCATTCCTGGCGCTCCGCCCGAGCAGCTCGCGCCGGTCCGGCAGCGCCGGCGTCCCCTCCTCTCCGTGGCCCACCACCCGTCGCCCGTCTACGGGCGCCGGCTGGTGTTCGAAGCGCTCTCTGTGCTGGCGCCTCGACATCCCGGAATCGGGCTGGCCTTGTTCGGACCGGGGACGGGATCGCCCGAGTACCGCGCCGACGCCGAGCGGTTCGGGGTGACCGCGCTGCTCGAGGACTTCGGCGAACTCGAGCACGAGCGGGCGCTGGCGTTGATCAAGGCGAGCGACGTGTTCGTGCGACCCACGACGGCCGACGGCGACTCGGTGTCGGTGCGCGAGGCGTTGACCCTGGGGGTCCCGTGCGTGGCGACCGACGTCGCGGTGCGCCCGGCCGGAACACACGTGTGCCGCGGAGCGGATGCCGCGGATCTCGCGACGAACATCGAGGAGGCGCTTCAGACGACGCCAGTGCCGATGCCGCAGCCGGACACCGTCGTGTTCCTCCGGCGCCTTTACGAACAGCTCAGGCCGATGGCGCGGCGGGACGACGCCGTGGAGCCGCGCGCGTCCGGACTCCTCCACTGACGAATGCGGCCTATTCCGCGGACTTCGCCCGGGCCGCGGGCGGCGCGCTCCCGTCGGCGAGGCGCCTGCCGACGGCGTCGAGCCCATAGCCCCACGGGAGCTGCTTCGAGAGCGTCACGGGGAGGCGTCCGGGCGTGCCCTGTTCACCGAAGAGCGCGGCGGCGGCGGCCTCGGCGGAGGCGTCCTGGTACGAGTACACCGCGAGCACCGCGCGCGCGTCGCTCAGCTGCTCGACGAGGTAGGGCAGCCCCATGCTGACCACCAGCACCGGCTTGCCGGTGGCCGCAGCGCTCTTCACCAGCTCGAGCTGCCGCGAGTTGATGAGGCCGACGATCAGCACGTCGCTCTCCAGCGCGAGCTGCCGGGCGGTCTTCTGCTGCTGCGAGCGGGCGATCGCGTCCGGGTTCGCCGACACGACCACGACCTTCGCGTCCGGCGCACGCGACAGGATCGCCTGGCCCAGGGCCGACTCCGCGGTGAGCACACCGATCTTCTTCTTGCCGGTGATGGGGAACCAGCGCGCGTCGGTGCGCAGCAGCGTCACCGAGTTGCGCGCCACCTCCTTCATCACCGAGTGGCGCGTGCCGTCCCCGAGCTTCGCCAGGCGCTGCTCGAGCGGCGGCGGCGCGTCGAACAGGCCGCGGCGGACCTTGGTGAGGAGGATGCGTCGCACCGCTTCGTCCAGGCGCGCCTGCGACAGCTCGCCCGCCTTCGCCGCTGCGAGCAGCGACTCGTAGACCTCGGTCTTCTTCTCCGCGCGCCAGGGGACGAGGACCATGTCCGCGCCCGCCTTCACGCTCATCACCGCCGCGCGGCCGACGCCGTAGTGCTTCGCGATCGCCTCCATCTCCAGCTCGTCGGTGACCACCAGGCCGTCGAACGAGAGGTCCTTGCGCAGCAGCGTCGTCAGCACCTCGGGTGAGAGGGTCGCCGGGTGCGAGTGGCCGGTCAGCTTGGGGATCGCCACGTGCGCGGTCATCAGCCCATCGAGCCCTTCGCCGATGACGCGCACGAACGGCTCGAGCTGGGCGCGGACCTCCTCGGGGGTCTCGCTCATGACCGGGAGGGCGCGGTGACTGTCCGCATCGGTGCTGCCGTGTCCCGGAAAGTGCTTGGCGACGGTGACGATGTTCGCGTCCTGCTGGCCGCGGACGAAGGCCGCGCCGAAGTCCGCCACGACGCCCGGTCGATCGCCGAAGGACCGGATCCCGATCACCGGGTTGCGCGGGTTCATGTTCACGTCGAGGACCGGCGCCAGGTTCATGTTGAACCCGAGCAGGATCAGGTCCTCCGCCTGCGCCCTCCCTGCGCGGTAGGCGAGCTCGGGCGAGTGGGTCGCGCCCAGCGCCATCGCCCCGGGAAGCACCACGTTCCCGTCGTCGATTCGGACGACGTTGCCTCCCTCCTGGTCGAGCGCGATGAACGGCGGGACCCGACCGTCGAGCAGCCCGCGGAGGTCCGAGTTGAGCTTCGCGACCTGAGCGGCGGAGACGACGTTCCGCTTGAAGAGGCAGATGCCGCCGACCTCGCGGCCCTTCACCAGCGCTTCGACGTCGGGATCGACCTCGGTGCCGGCGAAGCCGATCATCATGAGCTGCCCGACCTTCTGCTCGACCGTCATCGCGGCGAGCAGGTCGTCGACGTCCGGCCCCGGCGACCGGGCCGATTCGGACGGCTTCGTCGCGCCGGCGGGGATCACCCGGGGCTTCGGGACCGCCTGAGCCTGGGCCTGGGCCTCCGGCTGCGCGGCCGGATCGGGTCGCGTCGGTTCGTCGGGTGTGACCGGGCCGCCTGAGCGCGTGCATGCACCGCATGCGAGCAGAGTACTGACGACCAGACAGAGGACGAGCGGGCGAGCGGTTGGCAACAAGGTCGACACAGGAAGGAATGGTAGTCGACACCTCCGGATCGAGACAGCCTTTGCGTCCGAAGGTGGACCGGCTGCCCGCCTCCCCTCCCGCAAGGAGGGAAATTCGCGTCGATGGCCAGACGTTGCCAGCGGCTGTCAAGACGTGCCCCTCGACCCTTTTGTCATACAGAAAACCCATCTACTGAGCTAGACCACACCCACATCCATGACCCAGGCCGGCGCCTCCGCTCCCCACAGCAACGAACTCGCGGTCGACATCCGCGACCTCAGCAAGCGCTATGGCCGGCGTTGGGCCCTCGCCCGGCTGACGTACCAGCTTCCGCGGGGCCGTTCCCTCCTGCTCACCGGTCACAACGGTTCGGGGAAGACCACGCTGCTCCGGACCATCGCCACCGCGCTCCGCCCCACCGCGGGCGGGCTGAGCGTGCTGGGACTCGACGCGGTCGCAGAGAGGGACGAGGTCCGCCAGCGCGTCGCGCTCCTCTCGCACGCGAGCTACCTGTACGAGGACCTGACGGCCGAGCAGAACCTGATGGTGCTGGCGCGTCTGGTCGGCGTGCCCTCTCCGGCCGAAGAGGTCCAGCGCCTGGTCGAGCGGGTCGGCCTGTCGAAGCGCCTGGACGCGCCGGTTCGACACTTCTCGGCGGGCATGCGCAAGCGCCTGGCCATCGCGCGCCTGCTGCTCAAGGCGCCGGAGATCGCCCTGCTGGACGAGCCCTTCGGTGAGCTGGATCCCGCGGGCATCGCGGAGATGGAGAAAATCATCCGCGAGCTGAAGACCTCGGGGACCACGTTGATCCTCGCGACGCACCTGGTCGAGCAGGGCGAATCGCTCTGCGAGGATCGCCTTCACCTCCAGGACGGACGGGCGGTGCGGCCATGAAGGGCTCGCGGAACCCGCCCGGCCTGCTGCGCTCCGCGTGGACGCTGCTGCGCAAGGACCTGCTCATCGAGTGGCGCACCAAGGCGCGGCTCAACTCGCTCATCTTCTTCTCCCTGGCCACGCTGCTGCTGTTCTCGTTCGCACTCGGCCCGGACACGGCCCTGCTGCGTCAGAACGCCGGCGGCTATCTCTGGCTGGGAATCCTGTTTGCCAGCGTCCTCTCCCTCGGTGAGTCGTTCCGCATCGAGTCCGAAAACGCGTCGCTGGACGGACTGCGGCTGGCTCCGGTCGATCCGCGAGCCATCTTCCTCGGCAAGGCGCTGGGCAATACCCTCCTGCTGTTCCTCCTCGGCTGGGTGCTCATCCCGGTGATCGTCGCGATCTACGACGTCCGTCTGGGGACCGACGTGGTCCTCGGCCTGCCGGGCATGCGCCCCGAGCAGTTGACGGAAGGGGCCGCGCTGGGGACGCGCCTGCTGGACCTGGCGGTGGTGCTCGCGCTCGGCTGCCTGGCGATCAGTGCTCCGGGCACTATCTATTCGGCGATCGCGAACAACGCGCGCGCCCGTGACGTTCTGCTGCCGCTGTTGTTGTTTCCGCTCATCATCCCGTCGCTGCTCGCAGCGACGAAGGCCACGGCACTGGTCCTCGGAGGCGATCCGATGGGCCAGCTCAACTCGTGGCTGGCGCTGCTGTGCGCCTTCGATGTGATCTACTGGGGGTTGGGGTTCGTCCTTTTCCCCCGGGTGGTGGAGGATTGACGGAATGGAAACGCTCATGGCGCTCGTGTACGCGGTCGTCGGCCTGACCCTGATCGCAGCCTTCACGGGGATGGCCATGGAGTCGCGCCGCCCCTCACTGGCCGGGAAGCTGAGGGCCGTCGTCGCGGTCGTCGGCGTGCTCCTGCTCGCGGTCGGCGGCTACATCGGCCTCGCGGTGGCCCCCCGGGACTCGATGATGGGCGACGTCCAGCGGATCATGTACGTCCACGTGCCGGCCGTGTGGATGGCCCTGGTGGCGCTGACCGTGAACTTCGTCGCCTCGGTCGCCTACATGTTCAAGAACAGCTGGAAGCTCGACTCGCTGGCCGAAGCGGCCGCCGAAGTCGGGGTGCTGCTGGGCGCGAACGGCGTGCTGCTGGGCGCCATCTGGGGCCGACCCACCTGGGGCGTCTGGTGGACCTGGGATCCCCGCCTCACCACCGCGGCGATCCTGCTGGTGGCCTACTCCGGCTACCTCGCCCTCCGGAAGTTCGTGGAGGATCCAGAGCGACGGGCCGTGTGGTCCGCGGTCGTCGGGATCATCGCCTTCGTCGACATCCCGATCCTGTGGTTCTCCGTGAAGTGGTGGCGCAGCCTGCACCAGATCCAGTCGACCCCGCAGACCGTGGACCGCCCGATGGTGGTTCCGCTCCGGATCAGCGCCTTCGCCTTCCTGCTCCTGATGATCGTCTTCATCTGGCAGCGCTACCGGATCTCCCAGCACGCCCTTGAAGAAGAGGTGGCGCTCCCCGACGCGCTGCCGCCCGAACGCGCCCCGCGCGCGGAGGTGACGCCGTGAACCTTTCATCCCTCGTACTTCTTGCCGCTGGGAACACTGACCTCGCCAATCAGGTGGGCAGTGGCGTGATCACCGGCGGATGGGGTTATGTCTGGGCCAGCTACGCGATCACCTGGACGGTGCTCGCGGCCTATGGGTTGTCCCTGTGGGTCCGTCGTCCCCGCACGAACCGGAAGGTTTCGCCATGAGTTCGCTGTCGAAGAAGACCCCGCTCATCGCCATCGCCGCGCTCCTCGTCGCGGGCGGCGCGCTCGCGTTCATCGCCTTCGGCAACATCGGCGAAAACCTCGTCTACTACTGGGCCCCGGGCGAGCTGCTGGACAACGGCGAGAAGGCCTATGGCCCGACCATCCGCATGGGCGGGGTCGTGCGACAGGGCAGCGTCAACTGGGACCAGAAGGCGACCCGCCTCTCCTTCGAGGTCGCGGACGACGTGAAGCCCGAGGCGCGCTTCGTAAAGGTGGAGTCCAGCGAGCTGCCGCCGCAGATGTTCCGCGAAGGCATCGGCGTGGTGGTGGAAGGCACCTACGACCGCTCGGGCGTGTTCTCCTCGACGCGCCTCATGGTGAACCACTCCAACGAGTACCGCGCGCCGAAGGATGGCGAGGACGTGGAGAAGATGTGGCGCGAGACGCTGTCTGACACCACGGCGAGCACGGGGGCGAAGTGAACTCGACGCTCGGCTTCGGCTTCGTCCTCCTCTCCATCGCCTTCGCCGCGTTCGGAGGAGTCGCGGGCATCGTCGGCGGCCTGACCCGCCGCGAGGCGCTGTATCCGTGGATTCACCGCTCGGCGACGGGGTTCTTCCTCAGCCAGCTCGCGGCGAACGGGGTGATGGTCTATGCGCTGCTCACCCGGGACTTCTCGGTGAGCTACGTGGCGCAGGTGGGCAGCCACGCCACGCCCACCCTCTTCACCATCGTGTCGCTGTGGTCCGCGCTCGAAGGGTCGATCCTCTTCTGGGGCGTGATCCTCGGCGGGTACATCTTCGCGTTCTCGCGCGTGCACCGGAACGACCCGCCGCGGTTCGTGACGCTGTCGCTGGGCACCATGCTCGCCGTGTCGGTGTTCTTCACGTACCTCATCGCCGCGCCGGCGAACCCGTTCCTCCCCATGCCGCCGCCCATTCCGCTCGACGGCCCGGGGCCGAATCCGCTGCTGCAGAACCACATCCTGATGGTCATCCATCCGCCCATGCTCTACCTGGGCTACGTGGGGATGACCGTGCCCTTCGGCATCGCCGTCGCCGGATTGCTCGGCGGTGAGATGGGTGAGTCGTGGATGGCCCCGCTGCGTCGCTGGACCTTGATCCCGTGGGTGTTCCTGACCATCGGCATCGTGCTCGGCTCGTGGTGGGCGTACGCCGTGCTCGGCTGGGGCGGCTACTGGGCGTGGGACCCGGTGGAGAACGCGTCGTTCCTCCCGTGGCTCACCGCCACCGCCTTCCTGCACTCGACCATGGTGCAGGAGCGCAAGCGCATGTTGAAGGTGTGGACCATCGCGCTCGCGCTGGCCAGCTTCTGGCTGACCATCCTCGGGACGTTCATGACCCGCTCGGGCGTGTTCAACTCGGTGCACTCGTTCACCCAGTCGGACATCGGCCCCACCTTCCTGGTGTTCCTGGCGGTCATCGCGGTGGTGTGCATCGGGCTGCTGAGCGCCCGGGGCCACCTGCTGGTCGCGGAGAACCACTTCCGCTCCCTGGCGTCGCGCGAGGTCTCGTTCCTCGTCAACAACCTCCTCTTCATCGCCTTCACCTTCACCGTGTTCATCGGGACGGTGTTCCCGCTGATCGTGGAGGGCCTGCAGGATCGGCGCATCAGCATCGGCGAGCCGTACTTCAACGCCTTCGCCGTTCCGCTCGGGATGCTGGTGCTGTTCCTGATGGGCGTGGGTCCCGTCCTCCCCTGGGGCGCGGGTGATCCGAAGAAGGTCTGGAAGCAGCTCCTTCCTCCGGCCGCGGCGGGCGTGCTGGTCGTGCTGGTCTGCTACCTCGCCGGCGCGCGCGGGTTCGCGCCGCTGATGACCTTCGGACTCGCCGGGTTCGTGACCGTGGTCACCCTGAAGGAGATGTTCCTTCCGGCGTGGATCCGCGTTCGCGAGCGCAAGGAGGACGTCTTCACCGCGGTGTTCCAGTCGGCCAGCCGGGCACGTCGCCGCTTCGGTGGGTACGTGGTGCACCTGGGCGTGGTGATGGTGATCGTCGCAGTCGCCGCCTCGTCGGCCTACAAGAAGCAGACGTCCGGTACGCTGTCGAAGGGCGAGTCCCTGACGATTGACGGCTACACGATGACCTTCGACGGGATCGCGCGGGGCCGTGAACCGCACCGCGAATGGGTCGGCGCGAAGCTCAACGTGACCACCGCGTCGGGAGCGACCGACACGCTGATCCCGAAGATGAACTTCTACGAGCGCAGCACGGATCCCATCGGCACCCCGGCGGTCCGGGTAGCGCCTCAAGAGGACCTCTACGTCTCGCTGATGGCCCACGACGAGACGTCTCAGACCGCCAGCATCAAGGTCTGGACGTTCCCGATGGTCGTCTGGATCTGGGGGAGCCTGCCATTGTTCGCGCTGGGCACCTTGATCGCCATCTGGCCGGCGAGGAGGAAGCGCATCGCCGTCGCGTCATCCACCGCGCCCGAGAAGGAACTCTCTCGAGGTGCCGCATGAAAAGGTGGATCATCACCCTCACCTTGCTCGCACTGTGCGGTGCGCTGGTCGGCATCTTCGCGATGGGCTTCGGCCGCAACGTGCACAAGGTGCCGTTCGGGCTGAAGGGCCAGCCCGCGCCGACGTTCAGTCTTCAGGAATTGACGACCGGGAAGACGATCAGCCTGGCCGAGCTCAGGGGCAAGCCTGTCGTCATCAACTTCTGGGCGTCCTGGTGCGTGCCCTGCAGATACGAACACCCGGTCCTCGAGTGGGGACAGCGGGAGTTCGGCCGCGACGTCGTGTTCCTCGGGATGATGTTCGAGGACACGCCGGAGAACGCCCAGGGGTTCCTCGGCCGGTACGGGTACAGCTACCCCCAGCTGATCGATCCGAACTCGCTCACCGCAGTGCAGTACGCCGTCGCCGGCGTCCCCGAGACGTACTTCATCAGCCCGGACGGGACGATCTTCGACAAGCACGTCGGCCCCATCTCGCAGTCCGCCCTGATTGAGCGGCTGCGCGAGTTGGTGGCCCAGGCCCCGTCCGCGAGCGCTCAGGAGGCCCATCCATGACCCGGATTCTCCCGGCGACCGCGTTCGCCCTCCTCCTCTCCTCTGCTGCCTGGGCGCAGTTCGCGCCGCAGCAGGCCGGAACCGCACCGCTCGAGCCCGCGCTCGAGTCCCGCGTCCAGAAGCTGGGCGCGGAGATCCGCTGCCCGACGTGCCAGGGCCTCAGCATCGCCGCGTCGTCCGCGGCCACCGCGAGAGCCCAGCTCGACATGGTCCGCACCCTGGTGACGCAGGGCAAGTCGGATGAGGAGATCAAGCAGTTCTTCGTCGACCGCTACGGCGAGTGGGCGCTGCTCAAGCCGAGCAGCAACGGGCTGAACTCGCTGGTGTGGATTGGCCCCGTGGCGCTGCTGGTGGGCGGTTTCGGGTTCGTCCTCCTGTACGCAGCGAAGCACAAGCAGGGCGCCGTCAGCCCTGAGGCCGCGGCGGCGCCCGCTGCGGCCGCTCCGGGCCCGGACGCACCGGCTGGCGAAGACCCGTACCTCAGCGCAGTGCGCGCGGAGCTGGACCGATGATCCACGAGACGAACTGGCTTCCCGGAGCGTTGATGATCGCGATCGGCCTGGCTGCCGGCGTGATTGCGCTGATCTTCACGAAGGGACGCTCTGCGCTCGGCGCCGGTCGCGACGCGAAGCTGGCGGACCTCGAGCACCGCGTGTCGTTCCTGCTCGATCAGCTCCACGCTCTGGACACCGAGCGCCATCAACTCGGTGAGGAGCGCTTCGCGCAGGACAAGGCGAAGCTCGAGCTCGAAGCCGCCGAGGCGCTTCGCGAACGCGACGCCTTCGCGAAGGAGGTCGCAGCGGCGTCTGCACAGGCCCAGGCAGGTGGCGCTTCGTCCTCCGCCGCAGCGGCGACCCAGCCGAAGGGGTTCTTCGGACGTCATCCGCAGCTCGCAGGCGCCCTGTGGGGTGGCGGCGTGGTGGTGTTCTTCGCCGTGCTCTGGTTCGTGCTGACGAACGAGCAGTTCGACCGGGGCGACGGCGAGATCACCGGAATGCGTCCGCCTTCGCAGGGCCAGGCCGCCCCGATGGCGCAGCCGCAGCCGAAGGAGGATCCCGTGTTCAAGTCCGCCCTCGAGCGCGCGGAGAAGAACCCGGGCGACACCGATGCGTCGTCGTTCGCCGTCCACGAGCTCATCCGGCTGCAGGAGTTCGACAAGGCGAACAAGCTGACGCGGCAGGCGCTCGCGTCGGACCCGTTCCACCTGGAGACGCGGATCCACCGGGCGGTGCTTCGCGCCACCGAGGGACAGTTCGACACGTCGATCGAGGAGCTCGGAAACCTCGCGAAGCTCTATCCCGACTCGCACGAGGCTCTGCTCTTCCGCGGCGCCCTGGCGATGCAGACCGGGAAGACCGAGATCGCGCTCGAGAGCTTCGAACGGTTCGCGGCCCTGGCGCCCAAAGAGGAACAGCCGCCGCAGATCCAGTCGGCCATCACGCTGCTCCGTCAGCGGTTGGGGCGCTGAGTCTCATGGGCAGGCAGTTCGACGCCGTCATCTTCGATCTCGACGGAACCCTGGCGGACACCCTGGAGGACCTCTCGGACGCGATGAACGCGTCGCTGCGGGACCTGGGACAGCCCGTCCATTCGGTCGCGATGTATCGGAAGATGGTCGGCGCCGGCGTGGCCAACCTCGCGCGCAGCGCCCTGCCCCCCGACCGCGAGGACCTGCTCGAACAGGCGCTCGCCGGGTTCCGCAGCCACTACAGCGCGCACATCGCCGACACGTCGCGTCCCTACCCGGGAATCCCGGAGCTGCTGGACGCGCTGACCGGGCGTGGGCTGAAGCGGGCGATCCTCAGCAACAAGGTCGACGCGATGACGAAGCGCATCGGCGAGCTGTGCTTCGGGCGCTGGACCTTCGACGTAATCTACGGCGAGCGTTCAGGCGTCCCGCGCAAGCCGGACCCGACCTCCGCGCTGGAGATCGCTGCGCTGCTGAAGGTCGCGCCCGGACGGACCGTCTTCGTCGGCGACACCGCGATCGACATGAAGACCGCCGCGAACGCCGGGATGTACGGCGTGGGCGTGCGGTGGGGATTCCGGAGCGAAGAGCTCGAACCTGCCGGGGCGAAGGCGATCATCTCCTCCCCGCTGGAGCTCCTCTCCGTCCTCGACGCGGGCTGAAGCTCGAGGTGACGCTCATTGGGCGTGCCGGCACTCGCCCACGAAGCGCACCAGCTCCGACTGGAACCACTGCGGCGCATCCAGCATCAGCCAATGACTTGCGTGGGTCGCGACGGAACGTGACAGCTCGGGGCGTTGCGCAATCAGTGTCTGCGGTCCGGAAGACGCCGCCAACGCGTGGGTCGGGCCGGTGAAGCTGGCGAAGGCGTCCCCCGGATCGTGGCTGTAGAGCGACTCCACGTTCGCGGCGACCACCTCGCGTCGCGACGTCCTCAACGACTTCATGACCTGCGTGCGCGTGTTGGGCTTCGCTTCGAGCAGCAGCGGAGTGAGCCAATGCTCGTGGAAGGCGCCGTACTTCGCCGCGCTGAAGTTCTCCAGCCAGGCATCGCGCTCTGCCTTCGCGGTCCCGCGCAGGTCGCCCACCGCCTCCACGTAGAGGAGCCCCGCGAGGCGTTCGGGGAAATACGCGGCGAAGGCGCTCGCCACCGCCGCCCCGAAGCCGTGACCGACCAGGATGAAGCGCTCCGGAATCAGCGCGTCCGCCACCGCGCCGGCGTCCTCCACGCCGGCTTCGACGCCGAAGGGCCCACGCCCTCCGTTGCTCTCGCCCAGCCCGCGCAGGTCGAACGCGACCGACAAGGTCTGCAGACCGTGCTGTGCCTCGGCCCAGTGCGTGCGGTCGGCAGCATTGTCGTGGATGAAGAGCACAGGTACGCCGCCGCTGCCCTCCGCGGTGGCCATCAGCTTGCCAGCGGGTCCTGCGACAGCGGTGGTCGTGGGGGTCGTGTGCTTCATGGCCGCCATACTGCGCTCTTTCGGGACGAAGAGACTGCGCCCGGTCAAGGGCTCGCGTCGCCGCCGTCCGAAAATGCAAGCTCGCTCCGCCGTTCGCCCAGCCTCCTGCCAGGCGGCAGGCATCAGGAAGCGGCGAGGCGCGGATTAGACCTTGTCATCGGCCGTGGTCGCGAAGCTGGTATCTAGCGGGCATGGCCAGAAGCCCTCTCACGCGCGCCCTGCTCATCGGCCTCGCAGCAACGCTCTCCGTCCTGCTGTTGTTTGCCGTCGGCGTGTACCTCGCAGCGCCACGCTCGGACGGGCCGCCCGCCGACTTCTACGCGATGGGCCACGAGCGGCGGAACGGACAGCTGCCCGTGCTGTGGGCGGCCCCCGGGTTCTCCTTCACCTCCCAGGCGGGTGAGGCCGTCACGGGCTCGGGGCTGAAGGGCCACGTGTGGATTGCAGACTTCATCTTCACCCGCTGCACCACGGTGTGCCCGCTGATCACCGC
>JBAWAM010000833.1:0-1656 GCA_049589315.1 Myxococcaceae bacterium | reverse complement strand
TCCCGACAGGAGATCCATGTGCCGGGGCGTGATGTGCTGGATCAGCAGGCCGCGCTCCACGCTTGCGACGAGCTGCTCGAGCGTGCCCGAGTGTGGCGCGACCTCGGTGTGCGTCATGCGAGGGAGCGCCCGATGGCGGAAGCTCACGCGACGGGCGTGGCCGTTCGACGAGAGGCCGAGCGCTGCAGCGGACTCGAGGTCGAGAATGGGCTCTGCGATCCGCCCCGCGTCGATCAGGACCGCCGGCCGCGCAGCGATCCCTTCGTCGTCACGCGCGAAGGTCACCACCTCGGGCGCCGCGCAGGGGTTGTCCCGGATCGTGACGAAGTCTGCCGCGACGCGTTCACCACGGCGGCGCGCGAGATACGAGCCGCCCCGCACCACGACGTCGCCTTCGAGGGGATGTCCACACAGCTCGTGGAAGAAGGATCCAGAGGCCGCTCCCGGGGGAAACACGACGGGAAGCATCTCGGATGGACACTCGACGGGCGGCATTCCTCCGGCGAGCTCGTCGACCATGCTTTCGACGAGGGAGACGAGCTCGGGCAGCCTCGCGTGGAGCTTCGCGACGGTCGGCGCACTCGCGCAGCGCCAGAGATCCCACGTGCGCCCCGCAGCAGGGACCCAGACCCGGAGCTCGACGATGGCCCAGGTGCGAACGTCGCGAAGCGGGGCATCGACCGGTCCGGTGAGCACGCGTTGGTGCACACGCCGGAGCTGCAGGTCGACGTGTTCGGCGCCACGCTCACGGCCTCGCATCTGGAGCGCGGAGGCGAGCTCCATGAGCAGTGCCTGCTCACCGGCCTCTTCGAATCCGGCGAGCACCTCCTCGGCCTCCGCGCGTGCGGTTCCCTGAAGAAGTGCCGGCAGACTCCGCCCTTCGCTCCATTCGTTCCAGTCGTACGCGCGCAGGTTCCCTTCGTGCCGTTCGATGCAGAGCCCGCGATCCAGGTCCGGCGTGCCCACCGTGAGCCCGCTGCGCGAGAGCGACACATCCTGGGTGAGCCGGTTCTCGACGAAGACGCGATCGGTCATGGGCGTCACGCCCGCTTCGGCCGGAATGCGTCGGTGGCGGCGCTGCGCCCGTCCATCACCCACTCGGCGACCGCCTTGCCGGTGAGCCCGCCGGTGAGAATGCCCTGACCCCCGTGGCCCGTGGCGACCACCACCCGCGGCGTTTCCGGGAGAGGGCCGATGATCGGTCGACCGTCCGGAGTCGAGGATCGAAGCCCGGCCCAGGAGCGAACGAACCGGGCGTCGCGCACGCCCGGGCACACCTTGATGGCCGACGCGAGCAGCTGAACCAGCCCCAGCGGCGTCGTGTCCTGCGCGAAGCCCGCGTCTTCCTCCGTGGCGCCCACCACCACCTCGCCGCCGCGCCAGGGGGCCAGATACGTCGGGCCGGAGAGGATTCGCGACAGCTTCAGGCCCGGAAGTGCCAGCGTGAGCATCTGCCCGCGCATGGGGCGGACGGGAAGCGCTGGAAGTCCGGCGATGCGACCGGACCACGCGCCCCCCGCGACCACCAGTGTGCTGCAACGGAGCGTGCGGCGATCAGTGTGCACCTCCACCCCGCGCTCGGACGAAACGACCTCCAGCACGCGTTCGGAGAGCTGGACCCCCACGCCGCGTCCGGCGAGCTCGTGCACCAGCGCG
>JBAWAM010000832.1:0-13270 GCA_049589315.1 Myxococcaceae bacterium | reverse complement strand
CCATGGAGAGGCGCGTTGGGCTCGAGCGAAGCGAACGGTCGCCGCGCTCATCACCGCGTCGTCGACGTCGCGCCACTTCACCGCCGGTTTCGCGGGTGCGGCGCTGCGGAGGACCGAGCGGGTGGTGCTGATGCGAGTCAGCGCGTCCGGACACCGGTCGCAGGTGGCCAGGTGCGCTTCGAGCTCCGCCCGCGCGTCCGGAAGGAGCTCGTCTTCTGCGTACGACCACAGCAGGGCATCATCGGCGCACCGCATGGGCGCCTCCTTCCTGCCGGGCTGTGAGCAGCTTCTGCATGGCGTCGTTGAACTCGATCCGGGCGTGATGCAACCGCGAGCGTACCGTGTTCGGGGACGATCCGACTGCTTCGGCGATCTCCTCCGGGCCCATTCCGCAGAGCTCGTGGTAGACGAACACGATGCGCTTCTTCGCGGTGAGGCCCTCCAGCGCGGCTTCGACCAGGTGCGCCGCCTGACGGCGGAAGGCCTCATCTTCCGGGTTCGCCGCGGTGGAGGGCCGGTCCGGGAGCTCCGACATGGAGTCTTCGGGACGGCGGCGCCGCCAGCGCAGGTGGGAGAGGGCGACGTTGGAGCAGACCCTATAAAGGAAGGTCCGGAACTTCGCCTCGCCCCGGAACGAGCGGACCGACTTCAGGAGCTTGAGGTAGACCTCCTGGACGAGGTCTTCGATGTCGGTGCGGCGCCCGACGAGGTGGAACAGGGTCCTGGCCGCGTCCTCCCGGGTGAGCTGGTAGAGCCGTTCGAACGCGGTGAGGTCGTTCGCCTTCACGCGCTCGACCAGCGCGCAGAGGACGGCGTCGTCGCGTTCGGCGGGGGCCCGGACGTTCGCGAGCGAAATCAAAGGTGCGCCTCCATGTGGAGGCGTCCGACGTAGGACCTGACCGGTCGATTCAATCGCGAGCGTGAGCACCATGGCGTGGTCTTGCCCATGTGTCTCCGCGGCGTCGAAAACTGATCAAAACAAGAATTTTGATCGCTTGCGGAACCAGCGGCGACGAACGGGGCAGACGCGGGTTGGCCGGACCGCGCCAATGGAGACCTACCTGTCATGATTCCCCGTTCACCGCTTCCTCTTGCTGTGCTGGTGCCGATGCTCTTTGCAGCCGGTTGCTACGTCAACGTCCACGACGGAGAGCATCCGGGGCCACACGATCCGGGTTTCGATCCGAACGAACCATGTCTCTGCCAGGACAACTTGGAGTGTTCCACCGGGGAATACTGCATGAGGGGCGAATGCCGCCCCATCCCTCCGGACGGTCAGGCCTGCTCGGTGTCGGCGGACTGTGACCAGCGCGAGCTCTGCATCAATGGCTACTGCTCCGAGCGCTGCGCGAAGAATGAGGACTGCTCCGGCGACGGCGTGTGCGTCCAGAACTACTGCACCTCTCCCAGGCCCGGGAACAACTCCGATGGCGGCACTCCGGCCGACGGCGGCACGGGCCCGGTGGATCCGGGCTGCACGAAGCACAGCGACTGCGGTGTCGGCGCATACTGCATCAACCAGACCTGCTTCCTCGGGTGCGCGGTCGATTCGGATTGCCCGTCGGCGGAGCAGTGCGCGGCCGGCGTGTGCAAGTCCCGTCCGCCGCAGACCTCGACCTGCACCAGCGGGGCGGACTGCGCCGAGGGGCAGGACTGCGTCGACGGCACCTGCCGCGCGCCCTGCGACTCCAACGCCGCCTGTCAGACCGGCGAGAGCTGCGTGATCGGCTACTGCACGCCGTCGCAGCCCCCGAGCGGCAGCGGCCAGATCTGCGCCGCGAACTGCGAATGCCCGGCGGGTGAGACCTGCCGCAGCGGAACCTGCCAACTCTGATTCAAGAGGAGCCTGTCCCCCTCAGGCATCGAGCTCTGACAGGAACCGGAAGACCTCCTGGTTGAACTCGACCGGATGGGACAGATACGGAAGGTGGCCTGCGCCGGGGATGAGCTCGAAGCGCCGCGCTCCGATTGCCTCCGCTGCTTTCCGGGCACGGCGCCACGGCACGAGCAGGTCGCGTCCCCCGTGCAGCCACAGAATCGGTAGTTCGAGCTTCCGGAGCGCCGGCAGCAGATCCAACTCCATCAGGGTCCGCAGCCGGCGCTTGAGCTCGGTCGAGGTGAAGTGGCGGGCCTCGCGGACGATCTCGTCGCGACCGTCCCGGTCGAGCGCGAAACCGCCCATGAGCTGGGCGGCGAGCGGGGCGACCAGCGCCGCCACCGGTTGCGGCGCTTCGATCACGTCCACGAACCCGGGGAACGCCAGTGGAATCTGGGACCGCGCCAGCACCGGGCTGACGAGGACCATGGCACGGACCCGGTCAGGCCTCCGCAGTGCGATCGTCGCCGCCACGGCGCCGCCGAAGGACGAGCCCAACAGTGTCGGAAGCTCCAGCCCTTCGTGCTCGAGGTAGTCCTCGACCGAATCGGCCGCGAATGCCAACGGGTCCAGCTTCCGGGGGGTCTCCGGCGGTGTATTCAGCATCAGGACGAACGCGCGCTGGGCGAGCGGTCGCTGGCGCGCGAAGGACCGACCGTTCGCCCCCATTCCGGCGATGCACACCAGCGCCCTGCGCGGATCGCGGACCCCCTCCTCGAACTGGAAGGCCCGGGTGGGAAGACCGCGGAGCTCGAGCTCCGCCTGGAGGACCTCCTCACGGAATTGCCGGGACGGCTGTTGGCGCAGCGCGGCCATGGCCCTCCAGAAGCTCCTCCACCGCAGCCTGCACCAGCGACTTGAGGCGGCGCGGATCTCTCCGGGCCCGCGCAGGCGTGATCGGCGATGAGAAGCAGAAACGGAGCTGCACAGGCAGCGGAAGGGGACCCACGCCAAACGCGACCGGCGCGGCGTAGCGACCCAGGAGCGCCTTCGTCAGGGGCGCGTGGCCGAGGTTCACGAATGTGTCGTCCACGCCCAGGCCGGCGAACGGCACCACCGGGACGTTCGCCTCGATGGCCAGCTTCGCGAACCCGCTCGCGCGGTCCCACGCGAGCCGGTACCGGCTTTCCGGCGACTTGAAGACCTCGTGGGCGCCTCCCGGATAGCAGACCACCCATCGGCCCGCCCTGAGCGCGGCCACCCCGTTCTCCCGCGTCCCGGGAACCCCGCCCACCTTGAACAGGACCTGACGCATCGGCGTCTTTCCGAAGACGCGCCGGTCCGTCATCCCGACGGGGACGCGCCCGGTATGGCGGTGCAGCAGATAGAAGAAGACCAGCGTCTCCAGACCGAACAGGCCGTGGTTGCCGATCAGCAATGCGGGCCCCGGGGGCAGGTACTCGAGGCCTTCGAGCCTGGCGCGGTGCCATGCGGACGCAGCGCGGGCCACCTGTCGCGCTGCCACGAACACCGGATGTGCCTCGTCCGTCCCCGCCGTCACAGCCGGAAAGCTAGGCATCCGACGCGACCCCGGCATCGGAGGGCAGCCGAGCGGGTTGCGCCCCCGAACGACGTCGGGATAGGACACCGCCCATGCACGGATTTCGTTTCCCCGTGGCCGGATGTCTGGCCCTCGTCGTCGTCTGCGCTGTCAGCTGCACGAAGGACGACTACGTCAAGCTGTACGAGGTGCACGACCGTGCGCCGAACCTGCCCCCGCTGGCGATAGAGAACCTCGAGCACCTCGGTCCCACCCTGATCAATCTGGAGGGATCGAAGGGCGTGAACTTCGGGGTGTATTCGGAGAACGCCACCCGGGTCGAGGTCCTGCTCTTCGATGACCCCGAGGCGAACCTGCCGACGCGTCAATTCGAGATGAAGCGCTTCGGCAGTGTGTGGAACGTGTACGTCGAGGGCGTCGGTCTCGGCCAGCACTACGGCTACATCGCGTGGGGGCCGAACTGGGTCTACGACCCGAAGTGGCTCCCCGGGAGGATCGACGGCTTCATCGCCGACGTCGACGCGGCGGGGAATCGGTTCAACCCGAACAAGCTCTTGATGGATCCCTGGGCGAAGGCCGTCCACCGGGATCACGACTGGATGAAGGGGAGCCTCGCAACGGGTCCGCGGCGCACCGACTTGACGTGGGGCGCCGCCACCAAGTCGGTCGTGGTCGAGAGCAAGTACCAGTGGGGTCCCCAGGAGCAGGCCTGGCGGGAGGCGCGCATGAGCGGCGCGCACGCCGGCCACAGCTGGAACGATCTGATCATGTACGAGGTGCACGCGAAGGGCTTCACCATGGACAGGGCGTCCGGGGTGGCGCACCCGGGCACCTATCGCGGCGTCGGCGAGATGGCCGACTACCTGAAGGATCTCGGAATCAACGCCGTGGAGTTCCTGCCGATCCACGAGAAGCCGACCGACGGCGGCTACTGGGGCTACCAGACCCTCAACTTCTTCGCGCCGGAGATCTCCTACGCGTTCGCGAAGAAGCCACACGAGGTCATCGACGAGTTCAAGTGGATGGTGGAGGAGCTCCACAAGCGCGACATCGAGGTGATCATCGACGTCGTCTACAACCACACCGGCGAAGGCGGGCTGTGGCGGAGCAAGATCGAGCGGGAGCCGTCGCCCGATTCGAAGCTGGACAGCATCCTGACCAACTACGACCCCAAGGAGATCGCCGGCCTGTATTCGTACCGGGGGCTCGACAACCAGGCCTGGTACGCGCTCAGGCCCGAGGACAAGTCGATCTACTGGAACGACACCGGCGTGGGGAACCAGACCCGGACGAACCACCGCCCGATGCGCAAGCTGATCATGGACTCGCTCCGCTTCTACGCGGAGGAGCTGCACGTGGACGGCTTCCGGTTCGATCTCGCGCCCATCCTCGGCGAGACCGAGCACAACGGCGGCTACTACTGGGTCCAGGACAGCATCAAGGACACCGTGCTCCAGGACATCATCGATGACCCGGTGCTGCGAAAGTACAACACCCGCGTCATCGCCGAGCCGTGGTCCCTCGCGAACTACGCGATCGGCGGGTTCCCCGCGTCGAGCGACGACGCGCGCATCGGCTGGTACGAGTGGAACGGCCGCTTCCGCGACTGGTGGCGCGAGTTCATCAACTGCGATTCGTGGCAGCTGAACAGCTCGAGCCGCCACGGCTGCGGCAACTGGGGCCAGGACAAGGGCCTGGAGGACGGCGTCGCGATGATGACCGGCACCGGTTTTCTCTACGCCGGTAACGGACGCAAGCCGTACCACGCCGTGAACATGCTCACCGTCCACGACGGCTTCACGCTGTACGACCTGTTCACGTACCCGAGCAAGGTCAACATGTGCGGGCCGCTCAACCAGATCTGCTGCGACGACCCCAACAGCGCCTGGTGCGATCCGCGGTCGGGCGAGGACCACAACCGTTCGCGCGACTGGGGCGAGGAGGCGGCGAAGCGCCAGATGATGCGCAACGCCTTCGTCGGCCTGCTGATCAGCCACGGGACCCCGCTGATCCTCGGCGGCGACGAATGGATGCGCACGCAGCTCGGCAACAACAACGCGTACTCCACCGCCGCCGACGTGCCGGAGAACTGGTTCCAGTGGGGCATCTGGAAGCCCCAGGCGGAGCGCGCGCGCATGCACGACTTCGTCCGGCAGATGATCCGGTTCCGCAAGGAGCACGCCTACGCCTTCGCTCCGACCGAGTACGAGCAGGGCGGCTTCTCCTGGAAGTCCGCGGACAACACCGAGCCGGCGAACTGGGACAGCCGGCACGTCATGGTCCACTACTGGGACAAGAAGAAGGGCCCGGAGCTGGCGGTCCTGATCAACATGGATGCCGGCCCGGTCACGTTCAAGGTCCCTGCCGGCCGCAGGTGGCAGCGGGTCATCGACACGCAGTCCTGGTTCGACACCGACGCCTTCTTCAATGAACCGACGTTCCCGGAGGAGAAGCCGGTGCGCCGGTCGTGGAACGCGACGCTGGACGACCCCGTGCCGCTCGCCGAGCCCACGTACACCGTGCCTGCCCGCAGCATCGTCATCCTGGAGGACGCGGGCTGAGCAGGGGTGCCCACTTGCCCGGTCGGTCCTATGATTCGAGGAGCCATGGTCGAACGCAGCTTCGAATCAATGACCGGGATGACCCAGGACGAGCTGCTCCCCGGCGTCACCTTCCGCGCGAGCGAACTGATCCCGTGAGCACCGTGCCTGGCGACGGGTTCGGCCGCCCATCGGGCCAGGACGAGGTGCACCGGTTCGCGGCGCTCCTCGCCGACGCGTTCGGGATGAACCCTGCCGATGTGCCTGCCGCGCTGGCCAACGCCGGCAACGAGAACATCCGGCTGCAACGCGAGCACGGAGAGATCGCCGGCGGTCTCAACTTCGTCCACCACGGGCAGTTCTGGGGTGGGCGCTCGGTGAAGATGGGCGGTATCGCCGGCGTAGCGACCGCGCCGCATCTGCGCGGAATGGGCACGGCCACCCGGTTGATGCAGAGCGCGCTGCGGGAACTCCGATCGCTCGGGTATCCGCTGTCGGCGTTGTACGCCTCGACCCAGCGCCTGTATCGCCGGGTAGGGTATGAGCAGGCGGGTGTTCGCGCGGAGCTTCGCGGTCCCGTCCGTGAGCTTCCTTCGGGTGAGCGGGAGCTCCCGGTGCGACCGCTGAGGCTGGGCGACGAGGACGCCGTCGAGGCGCTCTATGCCCAGGTCGCGCGGACGCGGAATGGGTGGCTCGATCGCGGTCCGTACGTGTGGAACCGTGTGGCCAACCCGCGCGGCACGACCACCCACGCGTATCTATTCGGGCACGGCGCGAAGCTCGAAGGCTACCTGTTCCTCGGCAAGACCCGACCGGCGTCCGGCGGAGTGCTGTACGAGCTCAAGATCTCCGACCTGCAGTTCCGGACCGAACGCGCGGCGCGGCGGATCCTCACGTTCCTCGCGGACGACGCCTCGATGGCCTCCGAGCTCTCGTGGTTCACCGCGCCGGATCATCCGCTGCAACTGCTGCTGCCGGAGCAGTCGATCCGGGTGCGAGTCGCGGATGTGTGGATGCTGAGAATCCTCGACGTCCCGGGGGCGTTGCAGGCGCGCGGCTGGCCACAGGGAGTCCGTGGTGAGCTGCACCTGGAGCTCGAGGACGAACTCCTCCCGGACAATGCAGGGCGCTGGGTGCTCGACGTCTCGGGAGGAGAGGCCCACGTACGCCGCGGCGGCGAAGGGCACCTACGTTGCAACATCCGAGCGCTGGCGAGCCTCTATTCGGGGGGCCGTAGCGCGTCGGAACTGGCCTCCCTGGGGCTCGTGAGTGAAACAGCCTCTGCGATCGAAGTCGCGGACGCGCTCTTCGCCGCGCGCGCACCCTCGATGCCGGACAGTTTCTAGATTGCGCTGCCCCGGATGAGGATGAACACCTCGGACTCGAGAGCATCGGGGTCTACGCTGACGGGCCGCTTCCCGGCCACGTCGACGAGCAGCCACGTGTATGGATTCTCCCGGTCATCGGTGATGAGGCAGCGAGCCTCGAGGCTGCGGCACAGAAACCGGGCGGCCTCCGATTCGGTCGGAAGCATGACGGAATCGCTCTGTGGGTAGACCGAAACGTGCAAGGGGAACTCGCCGTCGGAGCGATGACTGGTGCAGAGAAGTGAGAGGCCCTTCACGTCCTCATCACCCGTGATGTCTGCCACCATGAGGATCGATTCGCGCGGAACCGAGAATGCCTGTGCCAGAGCGTCGAGGAGTTGCTCGGTCGTAGGAGCACGGTCGAAGTGGAAGTCGAACATGGCCATGCATTCAGGTCGTGCGGTATTCACAACCGCTTCGCAGACGAACGCTCCCTCTGGGCGGGCATCATCGATTCCGTTCTGAATACCGCGGCGTCCGAAGCTGCAGCCCGCGACTACTTCCAGTCCACGACCTTCTCGGCGGCGGCGGCAATCGCGTGGGCGGCGGCGTCGACGGTGTTCTTCGCGACCTTGAGGGGGAGGGCGGCCACGTCGACCACCTCACCGGCCAGCGCCCACGGCCCCATGGCGAACTTCAGCGCAGGCCCGAGCACCTCGGCCTCGTTGGCGGACTGCTTCAGGTCCTTGAAATGATTCAGGGTGAAGGCGTCCTTGACGTTCTGACCGATCGCCTTCGCGTTCTCCTTCGCGGAGGCGCCGTGGTCGACCACGGCCTTGCCGGCCCCGTTGGTGGTCTCGACCGTCTGGCGATCGAAGCTGGCCCACTTCGTGTGATTGAAGGAGTTGGAGTTGAGGTTGTTGACCGGCATGGGATTCCCTTTCGAGTGGTGCGCTGCGGAAGCGCTTTCTGAAGGGATTATGGGATTGGGCCGGCGCCAGGTTTCGCACTGAAAGTGTAAGGCGAGTTGCCACCCCCAAGGCATTTGCAGTGGGTGGCGCGCAGTGGGCTATAAGCGGCCCCTGCTCATGAAAATCTCGGTCCCAGCGCGCTTTCTCTGCATGAGCGCCCTGTGCGCGGTCCTCGTCCCGTGGACGGCCCGCGCCGAAGCAGAACGGAGTCGGTTCAACGCGGGCGGCTATTTCCGCGTGATGACCCGGCCTGACCTGCAGGGCGGCAACGGTCAACTCGGCTACTGGAATCTCTACGGGCGGCTGCTCAACGAGACTTCATACGCGGAGCTCAATCTCCAGCTCGATGCCCTCAGGAGCATGCCCGGCAAGACCGAGCCGTGGGCGTCGGTGTACGCGCGTATCCAGGGCGGGACCTTCGCCCATCCCGATCCGTTCGGCGGAAATCCTTCGGGGCTCCGGCTCGGTCAGCTCTACGTGCGCGCGGGCAACGTCCTGCTCGACAACGTGACCTGGCAGATCGGCACGATCGAGACGTACTTCAACGATCTCGGCCTGTACGACTTCCGTCCTGCGTCGATCATGGACCAGATGCTTGGCGTCTCGGCGCGCTACGAGCTGGAGCGGTTCGAGCTGCTGGTCGGCGCGGGTGACTCTGGCCTCGCGTTGCGCGGGAACGAGTACAGCACCGTGCTCACCGCGGGGGCTTCCGCGCGGGTGCGGATCATCCCCGGGCGGCTGGAGCTCGGTATCGGCGGGCACGCGCTCTACGAGCCCGAGGTGAAGGGCAACCGGTACGCCCCGTACTACACCCCGGGTATCGACTATGACGACTTCGTCCGCGAGCGCATCGCGGAGGACTTCCTCACGGAGAACCCGGGCCGGGAGAACTTCTTCACCCGCCCTGAGGCGACCGACAATCTGTCGTGGAAGGCGGTCGGCTACCTCGGGTTCGGCGGGTTCGGACCGATCCGCTGGAACAACTTCTTCATCAACGTCCTCCGGCGCCACCCGGACACGTACATCGTGGAGAACTACCAGGGCCGCGACTACCAGATCTTCGTCTCCGAGCTCACCGACGATCGATACGAGGTGAACGTCGGAAACGAGATGCAGTTCACGATCATCCCGGGTCGCCTGGACGCCGCCTGGGGCGTGGTCTACGGGCGGCACACCAACCTGGACAACGCGATCAAGGCGGGTGAGGACAACCGCGAGATCTACTCGACGGTGCTGCGAACCCAGTACTACGTGACTCCCACGGTGCACTTCCTTCTCGAGAACGCGGTGGCGCGGGAGGTCTCGCTCAACGGAAACCTCTTCCGCGAGCACGTCGACTCCATGTTCCAGAGCGCGGGCGGGCTGCCTGACGCGAGGGGGCTCGAGTTCGGTGACTCGAACCAGCGGATCACCTGGCAGATGAAGACGGGAATCGTGCTCAATCCGACCGGGCTCGGGATCTACATGCGGCCTTCGCTTCGCTTCCTCTATGGCTTGCAGTACTCCAGCCAGCAGGCGGCGTGGGGCAACGGGTTCGTGGACGATCTGGATCAGTACAACGTGTTCGCCGGCGACGAGCGGCATTGGCACCACGTCGTGGCGGTCGAGGCCGAAGGATGGTTCTGAGCACACGTCCGTTGCTCGCTGTGATCGCCGTCGCCGCCATGGGCGCGTGCGCGGCGGGATGCATTCACGGTCCGCCACAGCTCCGCGCCCAGGAGAACATCCCGGTCGCCGTGGCCTACGTGCTGGACAACGAACAGTCCCGGTCGGTCCAGGACGTTCCCGACTCGCTGAAGGAGGCGGTTGCCGCCGCTCTTGCGGAGCGGAACCTGCTCGCCGAGCCGGTCCCCTTCGAACGCTACCGGGAGGCCTTCACCCAGGTCCGCTCCACCCAGCGGAGGTTCGAGCTGATCGAGGAGAACACCACGGCGCCGCTGGTGCTGCTGGTCGAGACGAAGCCCTCGTTCTTCTCCCGGTCGGGTGGACGGTACCGCTGGACCGTGCTGGCGCAGGTCACCGCGCAGCCGCGCAAGGAGGGTGCCCGGCCCGCCTCGGACACGGTGAGCGAGGCGGTGATCCTCATGTACGACCACGAGCGCGAGCCCGAGGCGGTGACCGGGGCCGCTCGTCAGATCGCCAAACGCGCGGGGGGCCTGTTCGACGAGCTGCTGGCCCAGCCCGGGATGGGCGGCGTCCCCACCAGCCAGCGTCCGGGGACCGGCGCGATCTACTTCGTGATGGTGGACCGCTTCGCCAACGGCGATCCCTCGAACGACGGCAAGATCGATCTGAAGGATCCCGCGGCCTTCCACGGCGGCGATCTCGCAGGCGTGATCTCGAAGCTGGATGAGCTGAAGGCCCTCGGCGTCGAGACCCTTTGGCTCTCTCCCGTCTTCAAGATGCGGACGGAGAAGTTCTACGGATACGGCGCCTTCCACGGGTATTGGGTCGAAGACCTCCACCAGATCGAGCCGCGCTTCGGTGACGAGGCGACGCTGACCCGGTTGTCGGACGAGCTGCATCGGCGCGGCATGAAGCTGGTGCTGGACATCGTCCTCAACCACGTGGGCCCGGATACCCGGCTGGTCACGGAGAAGCCGCACTGGTTCCACCGCAAGGGGGCGCTCGAGAAGTGGGATGATCCCGAGCAGCTCGTCAGCCACGACGTGCACGGGTTGCCCGACCTCGCGCAGGACCGCCCAGAGGTCTACCAGTACCTGATCGACGGCGCGCTCAAGTGGATCCGGGTGGCCAAGCCCGACGGGTTCCGGCTCGACGCCGTGAAGCACATGCCTCTGTCGTTCTGGAGGCGCTTCAACCAGGACATCCGTCGCCACGCGGGCGAGGACTTCCTGCTGTTGGGGGAGATGCTCGAGGGCGACGCTTCGGTGCTGGCGCGGACCCAGCGCGAGGGCGGCTTCAACAGCATCTTCGACTTCCCGCTGCACTTCGCGGTGAACGACGTGTTCTGCAAGGGGGCGTCACCCGCGAAGCTCGCAGCGGTCATGTCCACGGATCGGCTCTACGAGGACGCCAGCGCGCTGGTGCCGGTGGTGGACAACCACGACCTGCCCCGGCTGATGTCGACCTGCGGCGGCGATCTGGAGAAGGCGAAGCAGGCCCTGTTCTTCACGCTCACCGCGCGCGGGACCCCCAGCTTCATCTGGGGCACCGAGGTCGGTCTCACCGGCGCGAAGGAGCCGGAGAACCGCGGGGACATGGTGTTCGAGGATCACCCGCTGCGGCACTTCATCGGGAAGACCCTGGCGCTCCGCCGGGCGCATCCGTCGCTCAGCGAGGGCGTGCCGCTCCTCCTCGAGGTGGCGTCGGACCGTCTGATCTACGCCCGCGTGGTGAACACCGAGCTCGCGGTGTTCGTGGTGAACGGGAGCGATCGCGCCTGGACGTTCAAGACGCCCGCGGCGCTGCCGATCGGGCTCGAGTGGATCCCTGCAGAAGGCTCGGAGCGCGTCGTCCCGGCGCGCGGGACGCGGGTGTTCTTCGCCTCCGGGAGCGACTTCGGCGAGCTGCACGCGCGCGCGATGGCGGAGTGGAAGGGCACCGCCGTGACCCGGAAGGTCGCCTTGCCGCTGGAGGGGATCGCCGCCCGCGCGGACGACACCATCCTGGTGGTCGGCTCGGGGCCGGAGCTCGGCGGGTGGAATCCGGAGAAGGCGCCCGCGGTCCCCGCCGGACGTACTCACATCGATCTGTCGCTTCCCGCCGGCGCGGCCTACGAGCTCAAGCTGGTCGTACGCCGCAAGTCTGGGGAGCTCATCTGGGAATCCGGGCCGAACCGCACGCTGTTCGTGTCGGCCCACGCCGAGGTCCAACCATGAACGACCGCATCCTACGGGCGGCTCGCCGCGAGCCCACCGACACCACCCCGATCTGGATCATGCGCCAGGCGGGACGCTACCTGCCCGAATACCGCGCGATCCGCGGGAACATCGCCTTCCTTGATCTCTGCAAGAACCCGGACCTCGCCGCGGAGGTGACCGTCCAGCCGGTGAGCCGGCTCGGCGTGGACGCGGCGATCATCTTCTCGGACATCCTCATCCCGGTGGAGCCCATGGGGATGGAGCTGGAGCTCGGCGACAAGGGACCGCACCTTCCCTCGCCGCTGCGCAGCGAGGCGGACGTGCAGCGGCTGCACGGCTTCGACCCGGAGCAGGAGACCGGGTTCCTCGCCGAGGCGATCCGCCGTACCCGCAAGGCGTTGAACGACAGCGTGCCGGTGATCGGGTTCGCCGGAGCGCCGTTCACCCTGGCCGCGTACATGGTGGAGGGTGGCGGATCGAAGAGCTTCATCCACATCAAGCGGATGCTGTTCGAGCAGCCGAAGGTGGCGCACGCGCTCTTCCAGAAGATCACCGACGCGCTGATCCCGTACCTCAAGATGCAGGTCGCGGCTGGCGTGAAGCTGGTCCAGATCTTCGACTCGTGGGGCGGGGAGCTGTCGCCGCGCGACTTCCGCGAGTTCAGCCTGCCCTACCTCGAGCGCATCGTGTCCGAGCTGAAGGCCACCGGCGTTCCGGTCGTTCTCTTCGGGACCTCGATGTCCACGTTGCTGCCGCTGATGAAGACGACCGGCGCGGACGTACTCGGCTGCGACTGGCGCATCGAGATCGACGAGGCGCGACGCATCCTCGGGCCGGAGGTCGCGGTACAGGGCAACCTCGATCCCCTGGCGCTGTTCCTGCCCCGAGAGCAGCTCCGCGAACGCGCCGAGGACATCGTCCGCCGCGCCGGGCCGATCGGGCACATCTTCAATCTGGGGCACGGCATCCTGCCGCCCACCGATCCGGATTCCGCGAAGGCGCTGGTCGACGCGGTCCACGAGGCCGGTCGCGCGCTGCGGGCGAAGAGCTGAGCTTCCCGCCGGTCTGATCTTTTCGTTCGATAGCGGCGCCGGACCCGGCGCTGCGGTCGAAGACTCGAGCATGCTGCCGGACACCTCCGTGGTCGGGGTGCGCGGGGATGTTCGCGTGCGCATCGTTTCCGTCAGCCACCTGAGGGCAGTCGAGGGGGGAGGGCGGCGACATGAGGCGTTTCGTGAGCGTGGGGCTCGT
>JBAWAM010000831.1:0-4467 GCA_049589315.1 Myxococcaceae bacterium | reverse complement strand
GCCCTGTGCAGCTCGCAACCGCCGCGTCCGCCCCTGCCTCCGCCTCCGCTGGGCCGGACTTCGAGACGCTGTGCGCGGCCTGCCACGGGGCCGCAGGAAGGGGCGACGGGCTGGCCGCCGCGTCGCTCACCCCAAGGCCCAGGGACTTCTCGGATCCGCAGTGGCAGAAGAGCGTGACGGACGCGCAGATCAAGCGCGCGATCCTCGAAGGCGGCGCGTCGATCGGGAAGAGCCCGCTCATGCCCCCCAACCCCACCCTCGCGAACCAGCCCGAGGCGCTCGAAGCCCTGGTGAGGCAAATCCGCTCCTTCGGCGGCGGCCGGGAGGCCCCATGAACTTCATCCTGCGCAGTCATCGCGTCCTGATGCCCGGGGGCGTCGGCCCTGCGTCCGTCCACGTGAGCGCGGGCCGCATCGTCGACGTGGCCCGCTATGAAGATCCTCCAACCGGCTGGGCGCTGCTCGACGCGCGCGACCTGCTGGTCTGTCCCGGCGTGGTCGACAGCCACGTCCACATCAACGAACCGGGCCGCACGGATTGGGAGGGCTTCGATTCGGCCACGGCGGCCGCGGCGGCGGGGGGCATCACCACCGTCGTCGACATGCCGCTCAACTGCATCCCGGCGACGACCTCTCGCGAGGCGGCAGAGGAAAAGCGCTCGGCACTCGAAGGGAAGCTCCACGTCGACGTCGCCTTCTGGGGCGGCGTGGTCCCCGGCAACGTCGACGCGCTCGAGGGACTCGCCCGCTTCGGTGTCCCGGGCTGCAAGTGCTTCACCTGCCCATCCGGCGTGGAGGAGTTTCCCCACGTCGGCCGCGCCGACCTCGAGCAGGCGCTGCCGCGGCTGCGCGAGCTCGGGCTCACCCTGCTGGTCCACGCCGAGGCGCCCGGTGTGCTCGAGGAAGCGGAGCGATCGCTCGAAGGGGCTGACCCGAGGCGCTACACGACCTACCTCCAGTCCCGACCACCTGCCGCGGAGGACGAGGCGATCGCGATGGTGATCGACCTGTGTCGCAAGCACCGCGCGCGGGCCCACATCGTCCATCTGTCGAGCGCGTCGGCGATTCCGATGCTCCGCGCCGCACAGGAGGAAGGGGTGCAGATCACCGCCGAGACGTGCCTGCACTACCTGGCCTTCAGCGCCGAGGAGATCGCCGAGGGCGCGACCTGGTTCAAGTGCGCTCCGCCGGTCCGGGAGGCCTCCAACCGCGAAGCGCTCTGGCGCGGGCTGGAGTCCGGCGTCATCGGCATGGTGGTGTCGGATCACTCTCCGTGCACGCCCGCGCTCAAGAAGCTCGACTCGGGCGACTTCCTGGGCGCGTGGGGCGGCATCAGCTCGCTTCAGCTCGGGCCGTCGGTGCTGTGGACGCTCGCGCGTGAGCGGGGGCACGGCCTGGAGCAGGTCTTCCGGTGGAACGCCGAAGCGCCGGCGCGGCTGGCGGGCCTGGGCCATCGCAAGGGGCGCATCGCGCCGGGATACGACGCGGACCTGGTGGTCTGGGACGACACCGCCGCCGTCGAAGTCCACCCCGAAGCGCTCCACCATCGTCACAAGCTGACGCCCTGGGCGGGCCGCACGCTGATGGGGCGGGTGCTGAAGACTTTCGTGCGGGGACAGCTCGCATATGACTCGGAGACCGGGCACGCCCCCGTGCCGGTGGGACGCTTCGTCGCAGTCGGAGGTGACGTATGACCGCGGGCTTCAAGAAGTGGGTGGAGTTGTCCGCCGACGCGCTCGGCGCGTTCGTGGTCCTCGCGTCAGACGACTACTTCGCGCCGAAGGAGAACCTCCTCAAGCCGTCCGCGCCGGTGTTCCTCCCCCACGAGTACACCGACAAGGGCAAGTGGATGGACGGCTGGGAGTCGCAGCGTCGCAGAGAGCCCGGATCCGACTTCGCCGTCATCCGCCTCGGCGCGCCGGGGCGGGTGCGCGGCGTGGTGGTCGACACGACCCACTTCAAGGGCAACGCGCCGCAGCGGATCTCGCTGGAGGGCATCGACGCGCGATACGACGCCACGCCGGCGGAGCTGCGCGATTCGAAGGGGTGGTTCGAGCTCGTCCCGCTCAGCGAGGTGAAGCCGGACTTCCCCAACCCGTTCGAGCTGAAGGCGTCCTCGGCGAGGGTGACCCACGTCCGGCTGAACATCCACCCGGACGGTGGTGTGGCCCGACTCCGGGTCTACGGCGAGGTCGAGGCGGTCGACCGGACCTTCTGGAGTTCGGGCTCGGTGGATCTCGGCGCGGTGGAGAACGGTGGAACGGTCGCCGCGGTGAGCGACGAGTTCTTCGGGCCGCCCTCGAACATGCTCCTCCCCGGCCGCGGCGTGAACATGGGCGATGGTTGGGAGACGAAGCGGCGTCGCACGCCCGGCAGCGACTGGACAGTGGTGAAGCTGGCGCGCCGAGGCGTGATCGAACGCGTGGAGCTGGATACGCACTTCTTCAAGGGGAACGCGCCCCAGGCCACACTGCTCGAGGCGATCGACGCTCCGGGGATGAATGCGGACGAGCTGGAGAGTCGGCTCCGGTCTCCCACCGGTTGGAGCGTGCTGGTGGATCGCACGGCGCTGGTGCAGCACCGCCGTCACCAGCTCGAACCGTCGCGGCCGATGGTCGCCACGCACGTGCGCGTGCACATCTTCCCGCACGGCGGGGTGAACCGGCTGCGGCTGTTCGGGCACGCGGTGGACTCGCCTTCGGAGGCCCGCGCGCGCGAGGTGCTCCACGCGCTCGGCGAGGTCGAGGCGGGGTCGCTGTTCCGATCGTTCTGTGGCTCGAGCAGCTGGGTGACGGGGATGCTCGCGCGCCGCCCGTTCTCCAGCGTCCGCGCGATGTTCTTGGCCGCGGACGAGCTGTGGTGGTCGCTCTCGAAGCAGGACTGGCTCGAGGCATTTGCCGCTCACCCGCGCATCGGCGA
The DNA here is from genome assembly GCA_049589315.1 of Myxococcaceae bacterium. Taxonomy (GTDB): domain Bacteria; phylum Myxococcota; class Myxococcia; order Myxococcales; family Myxococcaceae; genus JBAWAM01. The sequence continues at coordinate 1,549 of JBAWAM010000831.1, read as the reverse complement.
GAAGACCGACGCGAAGTGGTCGAAGGGAGAGCAACGCGCCGTCGATGGCGCAGACGTAAAGCTGCTGGAGCGGCTCGTCACCCTGAACGCGCAGTACTTCGAGAAGTTCGGGTTCATCTACATCGTGTGCGCGACCGGGAAGTCTGCCGGCGAGATGCTCTCGATCCTGGAGGAGCGAATCGAGCGGTCGAGCGCGGAGGAGCTCGAGGCTGCGGCGCGCGAGCAGGCGAAGATCACCCGGCTTCGGATCGAGAAGTGGCTGCGCGAGCAGCGCTGAGGGGAACCATGGGCATCAGCACGCACATCCTGGACACGACCCGGGGCCGCCCAGCGCAGGGCGTGGCCGTGACATTGGAGCTGAAGGAAGGCTCGGGCTGGCGCGAGCTGGCCCGGGGGGTCACCGACGCCGATGGTCGGGTGAAGCCGCTCCTCGACGTGATCCCCGAAGCGGGCATCTATCGGGTCAGCTTCGACGTGGCCGCGTACTTTGCGCGGCTGGAGGTCGAGTCCTTCTATCCGGCGATCTCGATCGAATTCCGGGTGAAGGCGCCGGCGGAGCACCACCACGTCCCACTGCTCCTCAACCCGTTCGGGTTCTCCACCTACAGGGGATCGTGAGCGCGCCCGAGCACGACGTCTCCGTGGAGCCGCTCTCGCCGAACGCGTTCGCGCCCTTCGGCGACGTGATCTCCGCGGGTCTGCGGAGTGGGACGGCGGCGAACCAGGGGACGTCCGTGCGCTTCGACTGGTCGGCAGACCTGGTCAACCGGCGGGCGTCGGCGCGTCCGAATCTCTCCGTCTTCCGCTCCCAGCCACAGGCGCTCCCGCTTCACCTCCGGGTGCTTGAGCGACATCCCCACTCGACGCAGGCGTTCCTCCCGCTGGTCTGCGTGAGATTCCTCGTCTGCGTGGCCCCGACACGGCCTGACGGAGAGCCGGACCTTCAGCGATTGCGCGCGTTCGAGTGCCGGCCGGGACAGGGCATCAACTATCGCCCGGGCGTCTGGCATCACGGGATCGTCGCGCTGGATGCACCGGCGGAGTTCGCCATGCTGGCATGGGAGGACGGGACGAGCGGGGATTGTGAAGAACGCCGCGTCGACGGGGTCACGGTGTTCTGAGCGGCAGGACCTCCACGACCTCGAACGGACGGTCTCTCTCACGCGCGATCACCTGCACCTCGGTCACCTGGAAAGTCAGCGGGGTCCACCCGGTGGCGAGCTCCGCGAGAGCAGCCTCCGTCTCCTCCTCGCTCCCGGCCTGCCCGACGCTGAGGTGAGGCGTGAAGCCTCCATCGAATCGGGAGGTGTGGCCGAAGGCAGGGGCCGCCTGCTGGAGCGCGGACTGCAATCGGACGAAGGCCTCGCGGGGCTCGGGCGCGAGCCAGAGGGTTCTGCCGCCGCCCCGGTGCGTGAAAGAGCGGAACGCCTCCAACCTGGCCTCGAATGAGGTGAGCCCGGCGCAGGCCTCGGCCAGCGCAGGCAGGTGGCGCGCGAGCTCGAAGCGGGGAGCGAACGGGTACAGCAGCGTCAGGTGCGGCATCCAGCGC
>JBAWAM010000830.1:0-2658 GCA_049589315.1 Myxococcaceae bacterium | reverse complement strand
AGTGAAGTACGCACCGTTTTCGACCAGGATCGTCGCGCCGCTCTGCTCGTCGTGCTCCTTCGGCGCGACCGGCTGGGCGGCGGTGAGCTTCGGGACGCTGGCCAGCGTGGGCGAACGGCGAGGCTGCTGTGCAGGGCCTGCGGCAGTGACCAGGGGCGCCGGAGCGAGGGCTGCGGGGGGAGGGACCGGCGGCGTCGGGATGGGCGACATGCCCAACTCCAGCGCGGCGGGCGCGGCCACCGGGGGTTGGATGTCTGCGTACTCCTGAATCCGGAGCTTCTCCCGCTCGACGTCCTCCGCGAAGGTGGACTTCATGTACTGCATGAGGTCCTTGCGGCTGAAGATCGAGTCGGAGGTGATCAGGAAGCGCTGGAGGTCGTCCGCGAGCTCGCTTGCGTACTGGTAGCGATCCCCCACGTCCCTCGCCAGCGCCTTGAGGACAATCCGCTCCAAGGTCTCGGGGACGCGACGATTGTAGGTCGACGGCGGCAGGACCTCCGCACGGCGCACCTTCTCCAGCACCGAGAAGTCGGAGTCGCCCACGAAGAGGCGCTCTCCCGTGAGCATCTCGTACAAGCACACGCCGATGGCGAACACGTCCGACCGGCGATCCAGGGGCAGCCCGCGGATCTGCTCCGGGCTCATGTACGCGAACTTGCCCTTGAGGATCCCGGCCTGGGTCTTGGTGGCCTTCCCCGCGGCCTTGGCGATGCCGAAGTCGATGACCTTGACCTCGCCCTCGTAGGAGATGAGGACGTTCTGCGGCGACACGTCGCGGTGGACGATGTTCATGTCCCGCCCCATCCCGTCCTTCTTGCGATGGGCGTAGTCGAGGCCTTCGCACAGCTTGCCGACGACGTAGCAGGTCAGCGGGATGGGCGCGGGCTCTCCCTTCTTGCGACAGCGATCGAAGATCGCGCGCATGTCCTTGCCCGGGATGTACTCCATCGCGATGAAGTAGCTGTTCGAGATCTGCCCGAGCTCGTACACCTGCGCGATGTTCGCGTGGGTGAGCTGGACGGTGATCTTCGCCTCGTCGATGAACATCGAGATGAACTCTTCGTCCTCTGCGATGTTCGGGAGAATCCGCTTGATGGCCACCAGGCGCTCGAAGCCACCGGCTCCGAAGGTCTTGCCGCGCCAGACTTCAGCCATGCCTCCTATGTTCGCGCGATCGAGCAGGAGGTACTTGCCGAACGGAATCGCTTGTCGCTTGGAGGCTGAGGTCACGAGGTTGATCGGGGCGATGACGTCGGCGCAAGCCTACCGACCGCCCTCCCGAGGCGCAATCAGCCAGCGAGGGTCCGAGCAGGATCCGTTGCGGCTGCTTTCTGACCGGGGACGATCGCGCCTGCCAGGGCAGCCACCGAGCCCAACAGAATGCCCCCGATCACCAGCAAACCCGGAAACTCGAAGAAGGAATCCGGCTTGAACGGGAATGGCGGTAACCACGACGCCGCGAGCCGATCGACCCCCAGGGCCAGCGCGACGGCACACAAGGTCCCCACCGTCCCGCCGACGAACCCGATGACCGAAGCCTCGCCGAGGACGATCGCGCGCACGTCGGCCCGCGACGCGCCCACCGCCTGCATCACCCCGATCTCCTTCGACCGGGCGCGGACCGAAGCGGACAGCGCGTGCGCGATGTTGGTCGCCGCGAGCAGGCAGATGAGGAACGAGAGCAGCGCCAGCGCGGACGTGATGATCGTCACCGCGGCGCCCGCGTTCTCCGCCATCCTTCGCTCCTGATCGTCGACCTCGAGCCCCATCTCCTTCACCGCCGCGACGATCCGCGAGACGCCCGCCGGATCCTTCGCCCGCAGCGTCACCGCGGTGAAGGTCTCCGCGTCGACGCCGGCCTGGCGGTTCAGCCGGATCGCCGTCTCGAGCGGCAAGGTGATCCCCGCGAGCAGCGCGTGATCGGAGACGCCGACGACCTGCACGCGCGTGGGAAAAGACGGCCCCGGCGCCGCCGCAGCAACCCAGGAGCGGTTGAACTCCACCGGAAACACGAAGCCGGCGATCAACGCCGGGGAGAGCTGCGGAAGCCGCCGGGCCGGCGCGAAGCTCTTGTTGTAGATCTCGAGCAAGCGCGTGGACGCGATCCCGGGGAGCGGCGCGTTCTCTCCGGGGTCGCGGAACTCGCCGAGCTCCACGTCGTCGCGCACCAGGCCGGGGTCCACGCCCACCGCGAGGATCTCCAGTCCGATCCGCAGCCGGGAGCCGAAGAAGTCACCGTCGTAGCGGCTCACCGCCGGGACCCGGACGTTCATCTTCCGGTACACCTCGGCGACCTCGGGCAGCGCAGCGAGCCGATCCACCGTGTCCTGGTCGAGCTTTCCACCGCCCAGCAACGACCCGAGCGAGATCTGCGGCGGGACGACGTCCACCAGGCTGCTGTCGACCGGGAAGACGCGCTCCCGCACCACCTCGCCCACGCCCAGCCCGAGCGCGACGAAGAAGACGAGCGCGCCGACGCCGACACCGACGCCGAAGGCGCTGGAGAGCGCGCCGCGCACGTCGCGCGACAGGTTCAGGCGGACGAGCCGTGCGAGGGCGCTCCACCTCATGCCGTGCCCTCCGCCCTGCGCTGCGCCTCGACGAGCCGCGCTTCGCGAAGCCGCAGCACACGTCCCGCCGCCGCGCTCAGGCCCTCCT
>JBAWAM010000829.1:0-17899 GCA_049589315.1 Myxococcaceae bacterium | reverse complement strand
GCCTCCGGATTCGCCTGGCGCAGGGCCTCCGCCTTCTCCTGAACCCGGGCCCGAAGCTTCGCCGACGTGGGGCCCAGATTGCTTCCGCCGGAGGAGGCCGCATCGTAGCCGTCCTTCCCCGCCGCGGAGGGCCGAGGCTGTACGTACCCGGGCTGTGTGAAGTCCTGTCCGATCAGCTCACTGCCGACGACCCGCCCATCAGGCAGCTGCACCAGCGACCCATTCGCTTCACGGGGAAAGAGCAACTGGGCGCCGGCGGTCACCAGCAGAGGATAGAGCACGCCGGTGAGGAGCAGCGTCACCAGCGCCGCGCGAAGTCCAATCACGAGATACGAGCGCATGTCTTCTCTCCTCACACCAGCCCAACCGCGGTCAGCACGAGATCGATGAGCTTGATCCCGAGGAATGGCGCCACGAGCCCGCCGACGCCGTAGACGAGCATGTTCCGCCGCAGCAGTGCCGCCGCGCCCAGCGGGCGGTAATGCACGCCGCGCAGGGCCAGGGGAATGAGCAGCACGATGATCAGCGCGTTGAAGATGACCGCCGACAGGATCGCGCTGAAGGGCGAGCTCAAGCGCATGATGTTGAGCGGCGCCAGCTCAGGGAAGGTGACCATGAACAGCGCCGGAAGGATGGCGAAGTACTTGGCCACGTCGTTGGCGATCGAGAAGGTCGTCAGCGTTCCCCGGGTCATGAGGAGCTGCTTTCCGACCTCCACCACCTCGAGCAGTTTGGTGGGGTTGGAGTCGAGGTCGACCATGTTGCCGGCCTCCTTCGCCGCCTGGGTGCCGGTGTTCATGGCCACGCCCACGTTGGCCTGGGCCAGCGCCGGCGCGTCGTTGGTGCCGTCGCCGGTCATCGCGACCAGCTTACCCTTCGCCTGCTCGGCGCGGATGTAGTCGAGCTTGGCCTCCGGCGTGGCTTCGGCGAGGAAGTCGTCGACGCCCGCCTCCCGGGCAATGGCCGCGGCGGTGCGCGGGTTGTCGCCGGTGATCATGACCGTGCGGATGCCCATCGCCCGGAACCGGTCGAAGCGCTCGCGGATGCCGCCCTTCACCATGTCCTTGAGATGGATGAGCCCCAGCACCCGTGGGCCCTCGCTCACCGCCAGCGGCGTGCCGCCCTGATCGCCGATCCGCGCGGCCTCGTCGCGAAGCTCCTGGGGAATCTCGCCTCCCTGTTCGGTCACCCACTTCGCCACCGCGTCGACGGCGCCCTTCCGGATCACCCGCCGCTCCGGATCGATCAGATCGGCGCCGCTCATCCGGGTCTGCGCGGTGAAGGGAACGAAGGTGGCCTGGTGCGCCGTCAGCTCCCTCGGGCGGAGCTTGAAGCGATCCTTCACCAGGGTGACGATGGACCGTCCCTCCGGAGTCTCGTCCTCCATGCTCGCGAGCTGGCTGGCCTCGGCCAGCGTCTCCATGTGCACCCCGCGCATCGGGATGAACTCGTACGCCATCCTGTTGCCCAGGGTGATGGTTCCGGTCTTGTCGAGGAGCAGCGTGTCCACGTCGCCCGCGGCTTCGACGGCGCGACCGGACATCGCCAGCACGTTGCGGCGCAGCAGTCGATCCATGCCGGCGATGCCGATGGCGGAGAGGAGTCCGCCGATCGTGGTGGGGATGAGGCACACCAGAAGCGCAACCACCGCGGTCAGAGAGAGCTGCACCCCCGCGTAGAGGGCGAACGGCACCAGCGTCACGCACGCGAACAGGAACACCAGGGTCAGTCCGACCAACAGGATGTGCAGGGCGATCTCGTTGGGCGTCTTCTGCCGGGAGGCGCCCTCGACCAGACCGATCATCCGATCGAGGAACGACTCGCCCGGGTCGGCGGTGATGCGGACCACGATCCGGTCCGAGAGCACTTTGGTACCACCGGTGACCGAGCTCCGGTCGCCGCCCGACTCGCGGATGACCGGCGCGGACTCGCCGGTGATGGCGCTCTCGTCCACGCTGGCGATGCCTTCAATCACCTCACCGTCGCCGGGGACGACCTCCCCCGCCTCGACCACGACCAGGTCGCCCTTACGAAGCGCGGACGCGGAGACGCGTTCCTCGCTGTTGCTCCGAAGCCGGCGCGCCATGGTTTCCCGACGCATGTTGCGCAGGGTGGCGGCCTGCGCCTTGCCCCGGCCCTCCGCCATCGCTTCGGCGAAGTTGGCGAACAGCACGGTGAACCACAGCCACAGCGCGACCAACGAGGTGAACCAGACCGGCGACGCGTTCTCCGGACGAAGGACGATGTCGCGCAGCACCAGCGCTGTGGTGAGCAGGCTTCCGGCCCACACCACCGCCATCACCGGGTTTCGCGCGACGTCCCTGGGTCGAAGCTTCCTGACACTGTCCTTCACCGCCTGTCGGATGAGGGCGGGCTCGAACAAGGAGGGCCCCCTTCTAGACTCAGCCTTGGTTGCAGCAGCCATCTAGAAGGTCCTCCCAGCCTGGGCGAGGAAGTGTTCGACGATCGGCCCGAGGCTCAGTGCCGGGAAGAAAGTCAGTGCGCCGACAATCAGCACCACGCCGACCAGCAGCCCGGTGAAGAGCGCACCGTTCGTAGGGAACGTTCCCGGTCCCGCGGCGACCACCTTCTTGTTCAGCATGCTCCCGGCGATCGCCAGCACCGGGACGATCATCAGGAAGCGTCCGCCGAGCATCGCCAGGCCGAGGGTGGTGTTGTACCAGGGCGTGTTGGCGTTCAGGCCGGCGAAGGCGCTGCCGTTGTTACCCGTGCCGCTGGAGAAGGCGTAGAGGATCTCGGAGAGGCCGTGCGGGCCCGCGTTGTTGAGCGATGCGAGCGCGGAGGGCCTCACCGCGCTCGCCGCGCTGAACCCCAGGATGAACAGCGGGAAGATCAGCACGTACAGCATCGCCAGCTTCATCTCGCGCGCTTCAATCTTCTTGCCGATGTACTCGGGCGTCCGACCGACCATCAGGCCGGCGATAAACACCGAGAGGATCGCGAAGATCAGCATTCCGTAGAGCCCCGCCCCGGTCCCGCCGAAGATCACCTCTCCAAGCTGGATGTTGAGCAGGGGCACCAGACCGCCCAGCGCGTTGAAGCTGTCGTGCATGGCGATCACCGCGCCGCATGAAGCCGCGGTGGTGACGACCGCGAACAGGGCCGAGGTGCCGACGCCGAAGCGGGTCTCCTTCCCCTCCAGGTTGCCGTCCTGCAGCACGCCCGCGACCGCGACCGCCGGATTCGACTGGGCCTCGGCGGCGTAGGCAACGGCCACGCCGGCGACGAAGAGGATCGCCATCGCCGCCCAGATGGCCCAGCCCTGCCGCTGATCACCGGCCATCCGTCCCCAGGTCCAGGTGAGGGCCGCGGGAATCGAGAAGATGCAGAGCATCTGCACCAGGTTGGTGAGCGGCGTGGGGTTCTCGAACGGGTGGGCGCTGTTGGCGTTGAAGAAGCCACCGCCGTTGGTGCCCAGCATCTTGATCGCTTCCTGTGAAGCGACGGGGCCCATCGCCAGGACCTGGGGCCGGTCCTCGAGGGTGGTGAGCTCGACGTAGGCGTCGAAGTTCTGCAGCGCTCCCTGGCTGACGAAGAACAGGGCGATGACGATGCAGGCGGGGATCATCACGTAGAGCAGGCCCCGGATCAGATCGACCCAGAAGTTGCCCAGCGTCTTCGCGCCCTCCGGGCCGGGCTTGCGGGTGAGGCCGCGCGCCAACGCCAGCGCGATCCCGATGCCCACCGCCGCGGAGACGAAGTTCTGCCAGGTGAGCCCGGCCATCTGGGAGAAGTACGAGAGCGTCGATTCGCCGGCGTAGGACTGCCAGTTGGTGTTGGTGGTGAAGCTGGCCGCCGTGTTGAACGCGAGATCTGGCGCCACCGGCCCGTGTCCCTGCGGATTGAACGGCAGGACGTGCTGGAAGCGCTGGATCAGGTACAGCACCAGCACGCTGAACAGGCTGAACGACAGCATCGAGAAGGCGTACTGGAGCCACGTCTGCTCGCGCTTCGCGTCCACGCCGCAAGCGCGCAGCAGCCCGTGCTCGATCCACCCGAGGAACCGGGGAAGCGGCGGCGAATCGGTCTCGAAGACGCGGTGCAGATAGCGACCGAGCGGCTTCGTGAGCGCGAGGATGATCGCAAGGAAGAGGAGTATCTGGAGCCAACCGGCAAGGGTCATGGCGAGCCTCTCAGAAGCGCTCGGGACGCAAGAGGGCGTACCCGAGATAGACGGTGAGCAGCGCCGACAGCATGCCGCCGAGAATCAGGTCGAAGGACATGCCCCCTCACACCTTGTCGCAACCGACCGAATAGGCGGCGGCGACTCCAAAGAAGGCGATGGTCAGAAGAACGAAGATGACGTCGAGCATGGGGAACCTCAGTCGAAGTAGACGGTGCCGCCGAGCAGCACGAGGGTCTGTCGGGCGGTGAAGGCGGGCGTGGTGTCGGCCGGTTCGTCGGAGAAGACGTCCGCTGTGGAATGGTCGTGACGCCCCTCGAGCTTGAGCACCAGCGCGTCCATCGGGGTGAACTCCACGGTGCCGGTCACCTCGGCCAGGGTCTGCGCCGTTCCGCTGATCACCCCGTCGGCGTCGTCGAACACCTCTCCCCGCACGGCGACCGCGAGCCTGGGGGTCAGCGCGTAGCGGCCGTGCACTCCAACCGCCCACCAATGGGCGGGCGTGACACCCGCTCCCTGGAGTTGCAGCGCAGCGTCCACGCTGGCGGCGAGCTGGAGCGAGTCGGTGGCCTGCCAGCTGCCGACCACGTCGCCAAACAGCCGGAGCTGCTCCTCGTCTCCTGCCGGCTCTCGCCCGATATAGGTGTTGAAGGCGATTCGCGCGCGGTCCCGGGTCCAGGCGACCTGCGTACCGACCGCGGGCTCGGCGTTGAAATCGCCGATCACCTGCCAGCCATTGAGGAGGTGAAGCATGCCGCTCCACGCCTCCGAGAACTGCAGGGCCGCCATGATCCCCGTCTGGTAGTACGGCGACAGCTCTCCCATGTACCCGCGCGTGTAGTTCCAGTTGCGCTGCGTCTGGAAGGACTCGAACCCGATGTGGCTGGGGTAGACGCCGGCCTCGAAGGTGAGCCGATCGGTCGCAGCCACCACCAGCGAAGCCTGTTGAAGGAACCGGAAAGGCTCCAGTCCCACCGCGGTTCCGCGGGGCTCTGCCGCGTGCAGCACCTCCATCGAAGAGCCGACGCCGAGGAGCACGTTGAAGCCGACGGGATCCGGACCGAGCCGGGCTCCCAGCGTGGCCAGGTTCAGACCGAACTCGTTGGCCCTCTTGGCCGACGTCCCCAATCCGCTGGGAAACGAGCTGGCATCGCCTGGCCGGTTGAAGTTGTATCCGTAGTAAGCATCGACGCCGGCTTCGACCTTCAGGCGGTCTGTCCAGGCGCTCGGGCGCTCGTCCTCTTCGGCGTTCGCGCTCAGCAGGTGTCCAACGAGAAGTGTGGTCAGGGCGGGGTTCATCTCGCCTCCGCCCCTGTCTGGAGCACGTATCGGGCCAACCTCGGCACCCGTAGGTTTCGTGCGCAATGTCGAGGCAGGAGGGTGAACGTCCAAAGGACTTCACATTGCAGGATGCACGACAGCGTTCAGCCACCCCTGCAAGAAGCACGGCCCAGGCCGGCGGGACCTCGTGAGCGCTCCGGACCCGAAGCTGGCATGGCAGTTGAGAGCCGGCGACGCATGCCTCGAAATGAGTGGACGCGTGCCATCCTTCAACTCCTGCCCATCCTGCTGGGATTGGGGATGGTGGTCGCGGTCGCACTCTGGAACGTAGGTGCGGAGAAGCGGGCCCTGGCCGAGATGCCCGCCGCCGAGCGACGGGTCTTGTACGAGAGCACCCTGGAGAATTTCCAGGCGCTGTGCTCGCGGCCCGCCGTCGCATTTACCTCGGAGTGTCGGGCGCGGGCTGACTTCCTCTTGAAGTTTCCCGAGTGCGGTCCGGAATGTCAGGAGTTCGCCCGGACCCTGCGGGCGACCCGCTGACGAAGGCGTCTACAGCTCGATCTGGGTGCCCATCTCCACCACCCGGTTGGGCGGCAGATTGAAGAACGCCGTGGCGGAGTGGGCATTGCGGGACATCCAGGAGAAGAGCGCCTCGCGCCACAGCGCCATGCCCGGCTTCCGGGAAGGGATGAGGGTCTCCCGGCCGAGGAAGAAGGTCGTCTCCATCATCCGGAACGCGAGCCCAAATTTCCCCAGCTGGCCCAGCAGCTCGGGCACGTCGGGCGTCTCCATGAATCCGTAGTGGGCGACGACCCGGAAGATGCCCTGTTCGAGCGGTGTGAATTCGACGCGCTCCTCCGGCCGGACGTGTGGCACCTCGGCGGTGCTCGTCGTGAGCAGAACGACCTTCTCATGCAGCACCTTGTTGTGCTTCAGGTTGTGCATCAGCGCCGGGGGCGTGCCGTGCGGATTGCCCGTCATGAACACCGCCACCCCGGGCACCCGCATGGGCGGATTGGAGCGGATGTTGCTCAAGAAGAGATCCAGCGGGAACGTCTGGGTGCGCAGCCGCTCGGCCAGGATCTGTCTTCCCCTCTTCCAGGTGGTCAGCAACGTGAAGACCACCAGCGCCACGAGGATGGGGAACCACCCACCATCCGCGAACTTGAGGAGGTTGGCGCCGAAGAAGCTCACGTCGATCACCAGGAAGAACGAGCAGATGCCCAGGGAGGCGGTGAGGCTCCAGTTCCACAGGTACCGCGCGACGAAGAAGGCCAGCACGGTGGTGATGATCATCGTCATCGTCACCGCGATGCCGTACGCGGCCGCCAGTCGGCTCGACGATCCGAAGCCGAGCACCAGGGCGATCACGCCCACCAGCAGCGCCCAGTTCACGCCGGGGATGTAGATCTGACCGATCTCCTGGGCCGAGGTGTGGATGATCTCGAAGCGAGGCGAATACCCGAGCTGAACCGCCTGCCGCGTGAGCGAGAACGCTCCGGAGATCAGCGCCTGGGACGCGATCACCGTCGCCAGGGTGGCCAGCACCACCAGCGGGTACAACGTCCACACCGGCGCCATGCGGAAGAACGGGTTCTCTGCCGCCTCCGGGCGCATCACCAGCAGCGCCCCTTGCCCGAAGTAGTTGAGCAACAGCGAGGGCAGAACCAGCGTGAACCAGGCGAGCCGGATGGGACGCTTTCCGAAGTGGCCCATGTCCGCATACAGCGCCTCGCCACCGGTGACGACGAGGAAGACGGAGCCCAGCACCACGGCACCGTGAAGCCCATTCTCGGAGAAGAAGCGCACCGCGTGAAGCGGGTTCACGGCCCACAGCACCGATGGGTGGTGGAGGATCCCGTACACGCCCAGGGCCGCGAGGGTCAGGAACCACAGGAGGGTCACGGGGCCGAAGATGCGACCGATGATGGCGGTGCCCTTGTGCTGGACGAGGAAGACCAGCACGAGGATGAAGATGGTGATCGGGATCACGTAGGGGGCGAACACGGGGGTCGCGACCTGGAGCCCTTCGACCGCGGAGAGGACCGAGATCGCCGGGGTGATCACCCCGTCACCGTAGAGCAGCGCGGCGCCGAAGAGCCCCACGATGACCAGCAGGTACCTGCGCCGGGGTCCGTGTTTTCCCTGAAGCGCCAGCGCCATCAACGCGAGGATTCCGCCCTCCCCCCGGTTGTCCGCGCGCATCACGAAGCCGATGTACTTCACCGTGATGATCAGGACGAGCGACCAGACGATCAGGGAGAGCACGCCGAGCACGTTTCCCGGCGTCAGGGCGATGGCGTGAGGGCCGTGGAAGCACTCACGGAACGCGTACAGGGGGCTGGTGCCGATGTCGCCGAAGACCACGCCCAGCGCGGTGAGCGCCAGTCCTGCCAGGGCCTTGCCGGTGGGCTCGACGCCGCGGTGACTGGGGGCCCCTTCGACGTGAGAGGGGAGCGCCACATCGACGGGAACGGTTGGAGCAACGGGCCCGGATGCCTTGTCGTCCCCCTGGCCCTCTCCTGACCCCGGCATATGGGACCACTATCTGGCGCGAGGCGACCTTCGCGGCAAGCGTTACAGCTCGACCTGTGTTCCCAACTCCACCACACGATTCGGTGGAAGGTTGAAGTACGCCGTCGCAGCGTGCGCGTTGCGCGACATCCACGCGAACAAAGCCTCCCGCCAGATCGCCATTCCCGGCTTCTTCGAGGGAATGAGCGTCTCCCGACCGAGGAAGAAGGTGGTCTCCATCATCCGGAACTCGTGCCCGTCCTTCTTGAGTCGCGCGAGCAGCGCCGGGACGTCCGGGGTCTCCATGAAACCGTAGTGGGCCAGGACCCGGTACACGCCGTGCTCGAGCGGCGTCACCGCCACCCGCTCCTCGTCCCGGATGTGCGGCACCTCGGCGGTGCTGATGCTGAGGAGCACGACCTTCTGATGAAGCACCTTGTTGTGCTTCAGGTTGTGCATCAGCGCAGGAGGCGTGCCCTCGGGGTTGCCGGTCATGAAGACGGCGACGCCGGGGACGCGCAACGGCGGGTTCGAGCCGATGTTGCTGAGGAAGAGCTCGAGCGGGAACGTCTGGCTCCGCATGCGCTGAGAGAGGATCTGCCGGCCCCTCTTCCACGTCGTCATCAGGGTGAACATGCCCAGGGCGATGGCGAGGGCGAACCAGCCCCCCTGGGTGAACTTGGAGAGGTTGGCCCCGACGAACGCGAGATCAATCAGCAGCAACGGCACCGACACCGCGAGCGCGGCGGGCCACTTCCAGTTCCAGTACGTGCGCGCGACCGTCAGCAGGAGCACGCTGGTGATCACCATGGTGGCGCTCACCGACAGGCCGTACACCGCGGCGAGGTTGCTGGAGGAGCCGAAGCCGAGGACCAGCACCACCACGCCCACCAGCAGGATCCAGTTGATCCCGGGGACGTAGATCTGCCCCATGGTCTCCGCCGAGGTGTGGACGACCTCGAAGCGCGGCGAATACCCCAGCTGCACCGCCTGCCGGGTCAGCGAGAACGCACCGGAGATGAGCGCCTGCGAAGCCACCACGGCGGCGAGCGTGGCCAGCACGACCAGCGGATAGAGCGCCCACTCCGGCGCCAGGCGATAGAACGGGTGCTCCGCCGCTTCAGGGCGCGTGAGGATGGCCGCGCCCTGCCCGAAGTAGTTGAGCACCAGCGACGGAAGCACCACCAACAGCCAGCTCAGCCGGATGGGGCGCTTTCCGAAGTGGCCCATGTCCGCGTAGAGGGCTTCGCCGCCGGTGACCACCAGGAACACCGAGCCGAGCACCAGGTATCCGTGCAGCCCGTTGCGCGCGAAGAAGTCGATCGCATACCCCGGATTCAACGCGGCGAGGACGGCCGGGTGCTGCACGACCCCGTAGACCCCCAGCGCACCGAGCGTGAGGAACCACACCAGGGTGATCGGCCCGAACACGGTTCCCACCAGCGCGGTGCCGCGCCGCTGGATCAGGAACAGCAGGAGCAGGACGACGAGGGTGATCGGAACGATGTAGGGCTCGAACACGGGCGTCGCGACCTGAAGGCCTTCGACCGCGCTGAGCACCGAGATCGCCGGGGTGATCACGCCCTCGCCCAGCAGCATCGCCGCACCGAACAGCCCCAGGACGATCAACATGAAGCGGGCGCGCCCACCGGCTCCTGATTTCATCACCCCCTGCAGCGCCAGCGACATCAGCGAGAGGATTCCGCCCTCCCCCCGGTTGTCCGCACGCATCACGAACGACACGTACTTGCCGGTGATGACGACCAGCAGCGAGTAGAGGATCAGCGAGAGGATCCCCAACACGTTCTCCCGCGTCGGCGAAAGGCCGTGGTGCGGGTTGAAGCACTCGCGGAGCGCGTAGAGCGGACTGGTGCCGATGTCGCCGAACACGATCCCCAGCGCGGAGAACATCAACAGCACGAGCTTCTTGCCGTGAGCCTCCGGGGCGTGACCGTGTCCCGGCTCGATCCGGGTGGGCGGCGCAAGGGTGACAGCGGGCGAAGCGGAGCCGGGCGAAGGGCCAGAGGAGGGACGACGTTCCTCCGGCTCCTTGTCGCCAGAGCTGCCCTCGCTCAGCGGCGAGGGAGATGTGGAATCGGCCATGAAGGTTCAGCCCTTTTGAAGGACTAGAAGAAGTTGCCGATCGTGAACTCGAAGAGGACCGGCTCGTCCTTGCCCACGCCCGGCACGTCGGCGCGCGGGTTGAGCGGGATGCCCCACTCGAAGCGCAGCGGACCGATCGGCGAGAACCACCGGAACCCGAAGCCGACCGAGTGATACAGCCCGAGCGGCAGCTTGTTCTGGCGATCCTGGAAGAACTGCTCGTCGACGCCCCAGGCGTTGCCCGCGTCGTAGAACACCACGCCGCGGATTCCGACCTTCTCGAAGATGGGGAACTCGAGCTCGGCGTTCAGGATGAACTGCTTGTTGCCGCCGACGTTGAACTCCTGGACCGTCGCGTCCGGCCGGGTTGCGCTGCCCACGCGCATGGTCGGGGTGATCGAGCGGAGGTAGTAGCCGCGGACCGAGTTGATGCCGCCGACGAAGTAGAGCTCGGAGATCGGAACGGGGTTGTTCGGATCCAGCTCGTCGATGTACCCGACCGTCGCGTTCGTCTTGAACACGAACCCGAACGGGAGCTGGAAGTAGTTGCGCGCGTAGGCGGTGTAGCGGGTGAAGTTGAAGTTACCGCCGAGGAAGGACGGCGCGGTCTCCACCGACCCGAAGAGCAGGTGGCCCTTGCTGGGGAACAGGCGGTTGTCGCGCTTGTCCCAGGTCGCCGAGACGCGCAGGGACGAGGTGCGGCCGCTGCGGAAGCGGTTGGCGAAGGAGACGTCGTCATCCAGATCCGTGCCCGGCTCCACGTCGACGAATTCGAGCGTGTAGGTCAGGTTGACCATCACGTCTTCCATCAGGTGACGGCCGAAGTTGATGTTGCCGCCCGTCGAGTTCCGGTAGAAGCCGAGGTAGTCCGCCTGCACCCGGTACGCATCCGCCGACAGGATGAACTGAGTGTCGAGGAAGTACGGGTCGAAGTAGGAGATCTGGACGTAGTTGCGCAGGCCGGAGAGCTGCAACGACGCGGAGAGCGACTGGCCCCAGCCGAGGAAGTTGTTCTGCTGGACCTGCGCGGTGAAGACGAAGTTCTCCACGTTGGAGAAGCCGAGACCGACCTGGAAGGTACCGGTCGCCTTCTCCTTCACCTCCACGTTCACCACGACCCTGTCGTCGCTGGAGCCCGGCTTGTGGGTGACCTCCACGGTCTCGAAGAAGCCGAGGGCGTTCACGCGCTCCTGGCTGCGGCGCAGGCCGGTGCCGGAGAAGAGCTCGCCTTCGTAGACGCGCATCTCGCGGCGGATCACCTTGTCGCGGGTCTTGGTGTTGCCGATGACCTCGATGCGCTCGATGGAGACCTGGCGGCCCTTCTGCGCGTCGAAGATGAGGTCGATGGTCTTCTTGTCGGGGTCGACCTGGGTGACCGGGTTGATGTTCGCGTAGGCGTAGCCCTGGTCGTAGAAGACGTCGGTCAGGGCGAGGATGTCCTTGGAGAGCTTGGAGCGGTTGAACAGCTCACCCTCGGTGGAGACCATCAGCTTGCGCAGGTCCTCCTTCGCTTCGACCAGGTCACCCGAGAAGTCGAGCTTGCCGATCCGGTACTGCTCACCCTCCTCCACCTTGATGGAGATGAAGATGTCCTTCTTGTCCGGCGAGATGGTGACGAGCGGCTTGTCCACCTTCACGTTGATGAAGCCGCGGTCGTAGTAGGCGGCCTGGATCATCGCCAGGTCCCGCTGGAACATCTCCTCGCGGTAGGTGCCGGACCCGGAGATGAACGCCAGCAGGTCCGCCTCCTTGGTCGCCATCACGCCCTTCAGCTCGTCGCCCGGGATGCTGGCGTTGCCGATGAAGTCGATCTGGCGGACCTGGACCTTCGAGTGCTCGCGGATGAGATAGACGATGTCGACCTGATTGGTCTCCTGGAGCTCCTCGAGCTTCCAGTCGACCTCGGCGAGGAAGAACCCCTTGTCGACGTACTTCTCCTGGATCTTCTGCGCGTTCCGGCGAATGGCCGCCACGTCCAGGATGGAGTTCGGCTTGATGTCGAGCGTCTCCTTGAAGTCGTCCTTCGAGAGCTCGTCATTGCCGGAGAGCTTCACGTCGCGAACGGCGGGGCGCTCCTTGATCCGGACGACGTAGACCACCCCGCCCTGCGGCATGCGCTGGACCAGGAGCTGGACGTCGGAGAAGTACCCGAGGCGCCACAGCGCCCGGATGTCCTCGGAGGTCTTGCCGGGATCGAAGACGCTCCCCTGATCCTGGACGAGCGCGCGCTGGATGGCGGCCGCCTCGACGCGGCGGTTGCCCTCCACGCGGATCTCCACAATCCGGTTGGGCTCTTCCTGGGAACCATCGACGGGGGCGTCGGTGTCCTCCTGGGCAAAGGCAGTCACAGGCGCCAGGGCCAGCACCGCGCCAAGGACGAACAAGATCGACGGTTTCGTATGTAGGCGGGAGTGCTTCAAAGGGAGCCGTACCGGTGGTGGGGCGCGCGAATGTAGGGAATGGGGACGGGTCTCTCAACGGGAAAGCGCGCCAGACCTTCCCGAACGCCGGCGCCTGCTCGCCGAGCATAGCGCAGCTGTTGTCTGCCTGGAGGGGTCACGCGGGCATCACCTGGCCCTGCGCGAGCCTGAGCCTGCGCGGCATGGAGCGCGCGAGCTCTTCATTGTGGGTAACGACGATCGCGGTGATGCCGAGGTCGCGGTTCACCTCGCGCAGCAGTTGATGGATGCCCGCACCCGTGGCCGGGTCGAGGTTTCCGGTCGGCTCGTCGGCGAGCAGCAGAGCCGGCTTGAGCACCAGCGCCCGGGCGAGCGCCACGCGCTGGGCCTCACCGCCGGAGAGTTCCCCCGGCCGGTGATCGACGCGCGCGCCGAGCCCGACCTTGTCGAGCAGCTCGCGGGCGTACCGCAGCGACTCCGTGCGGTCGCGACGCTGGATCAGCGCGGGCATGGCCACGTTCTCCAGCGCGGTGAACTCGGGCAGCAGGTAGTGGCTCTGGAAGACGAAACCGATGGTCCGGTTGCGGAACTCGGCCACCTCGGCGTCGTTCATGTCGAAGACCGAGCGGCCGTCGAACCGCAATGTCCCGGCGGCGGGCGCATCCAGCGTCCCCAGCACGTGGAGGAAGGTGCTCTTCCCCGCTCCGGACGCGCCGATCAGCGAGACCATCTCGCCCTTGTCGATGTCGAGCGACACCCCGCGCAGCACGTCGATGCGCTTGCCGTGCAGGTGGTAGCTCTTGAAGACATCGCGTACTTCGAGCAGCGCCATGACTATTCCGCCTTCAGCCCTTCCACCGGCTCCACCCGGGACGCCTTGAGCGCCGGGTAGATGGAGGCGAGATAGGTGACCAGCACCGCGATGACCACCGGGATCGCCGTCTGCAGCGGCTCTATCTTCACCGGCAACGCGGGGATGTAATAGACCTCCGGGTCCAGCCGGATGCCGACCTTCTCGATGAAGAAGCACCAGGCGAGCCCGGCGATCAGGCCGAGCAGGCCTCCGGCGATGCCGATCTGGAGTCCTTCTGCGAGGAAGATCTTCACGATGCCGCCGTCGGGGACACCCAACGCCTTGAGGACGGAGATCTCCTTCCGCTTCTCCAGCACCAGCATGATCACCGTGGCGACGATCAGCCCCGCCGCGACGATCACGATGATGGAGAGGATGATCCCCATCACCAGCTTCTCCAGCCGGAGCGCGGAGAAGAGGTTCTTGTTCATCTCGCCCCAGTCGCGGACCCGGTAGGGATAGCCGTCCAGCTCGCGGAGGATGTCCCGCATGATCCGGCGCGCGTCGTCGATGTCGGCGAGCTTCACCTCGACCCCGGTGACGCCCTTCAGGCCGAAGAACGACTTCGCCTCGTCGAGGTCGATGTAGACGAACTTGGAGTCGTACTCGTACATCCCCGAGTAGAAGATCCCGGCCACCCGGAACGGACGGCTCTTCGGGGTCGGGCCGTGCGGTCCCAGCTCTCCGCCGAGCGGGGACACCACGTTGAGCCGGTCGCCCACGGTGACCCGAAGGGCGCTGGCGAGCTCCCTGCCCACGATGATCCCGGGCAGCAGCTTCTCCGCCTCCGCCGGCGCCTCCTGGATGTCGATCAGCGGGTCGTCGAAGATCGACTCCGGTCTCTTGCCCTCTTCGGCAGCCTTCTCGTCCAGCACCGGCTCACCCGGTTCAGCGCCGAGGCGCCGCCGGCCCGCACCTTCGAGGATACGCTCGGGGTGCGTCAGGTACTCCAGCGAGCCTCCTGCCTGGATGTTCTTCGGCAGATCGGTCACCGTGCCCACCGTCGCCGGATCGATGCCCTTGATGATGGAACCGGAGATGTTGCTCTCCGAGGAGATCATCACCTCGTTGAGGATGAACGGGGTCTCGCCGACCAGCCCGGGGACGTCGCGGATCTTCTCCATGACGTCCTTCCAGTCGGTGAACGAATCCTCGCCGTACTTCATGACCACGCCGTGCGCGTTGGTCCCGAGAATCTTCTGCTGCAGGTCGAGCTCGAAGCCGCTCATCACCGACAGCACGATGATCAGCGCCATCACGCCCACCCCGACGCCGCCCACCGAAAGAGCGGTCATCATCCCGGTGGGGGTCTGCTCGCCCAGCTTCGCCGCGTGCAACGCTTCGCTCGCCTGCAGCGGATCGCGCAACCCGAGCCTCTTGATGCGGGTGCGCTCCACTGCGGCTTCCGCGGCCTTCAGGATCGCCGCCACTACCAGAGGCGGGATGATGCCCAGCAGCAGCACCGCCAGCGTTCCGAGCAGCAGCCGCGGGCGAAGGATGTTCACGTGCCGCCGCGCGACGAACAGCTCGAACGCTGTCCGCACGTCCGGGCGGCCGCTGCCGGTCGCCACGAAGCCGGTGGTGATGCCCAGGACCAGCGCCAGGGCGAGCACCGCGAACACCAGCCAGTACGAGACCTCAGGACGTCCGATCAGCTCGGCGACGTAGGTGATGTCGCGGAGCAGGTACCCCAGCCGGATCTGCAGTTCGGGGACGAAGTGGCGGACGGTGAGGAGGATCGGGATGGGCAGGCCGAAGTAGACGAGGCCGATCGTCGCTTCGGGCGCGCTGATTCGGCGAGCATTCGCCGCGCCGATGAAGCCGGCGAGGAACGCCACCCCCAGCCCCACCAGCAGGGCGAGCGCGAACGCTCCAGACGGCGGAACGCCCAGACTGCCCACGAGCAGCGTGTGGACGAGGATGAGGAGGACTTCCGCCAGGAAGATGCCCCCGCCGTACGCGGCCAGGGTGCCCCAGTAGAAGTCGACGTACCGGGCGAGCGACGGGTTCAGCGGTGCGCCGGCCGCGGGGCTCGGACCTTCGGAGATCTCCGGTGCGCGCCGGACGCCGAGCGCGATCAACGCCCAGCCGCCAAGCCAGCCCACCGCGCCTGCGCCGAGCATCCAGAACGGACCGGGAATGGCGCCGCCACCCTTCGCCAACGCCCCCGGGACACGGACGACCGAATAGAGGAGCTCCGCCAACGAGCCCCATCCGATCGAGGTCAGCAGGACATCGAGCTCGGGGAAGAGCACGCCACCCGCGGCGCGAACGCGTGCCAACCACAGGGCGAGCAGCACCGCGCCGGCGGCGGCGACGAGCGCCCCCGTCCACAGGAAGCCGCGGTGGTACTCCGTCTGTCGAAACGGTCTTGCCAGAACTATCGTCCCTGCGGCTTCAAGAGAGGGAACAGGAGCACGTCGCGGATCGACGGCGCATCCGAGAACAGCATCGCCAGCCGGTCGATTCCGATTCCCTCGCCCGCCGTGGGCGGCATGCCGTGCTCCAGGGCCCGGATGTAGTCCTCGTCGTAGTCCATGGTCTCCTGCTGACCGCGCTGCTTCGCCTCGAGCTGGCCGAGGAAGCGGCCCTTCTGGTCGAGCGGATCGTTGAGCTCGGAGAAGGCGTTGGCGAGCTCGCGGCCGGCGGCGTACAGCTCGAACCGGTCGGTCAGCTCCGGGTTCTGGTCGTTGCGCCGGGCGAGCGGGCTGACCGCGGTGGGGAACTGGGTGATGAAGGTCGGGTGGATGAGGGTGTGCTCGACGTGCTCCTCGAACAGTGCGCCCACCAGCTCGCCCAGCTTCATCGCATCGATCGCCTTGCGCTCGGCGTCCGCCCGCGGCGTCTTCAGCAGCTCGTGGCGGAGGCGCGCCTCGTCGGTCATGTCCTTGTCGGACAGGCCGGGGACCGACTCGCGGATGGCCTCGGCCATCGGGATCCGCCGCCAGCCCTTGCCGAAGTCGATCTCGTGGCCCTGATACTGGAGCTTCGTGACGCCGGTCACCGCCCGGGCGGCCTCGGAGATCATTTCCTCGGAGAGGTCCATCAGGTCCTCGTACGTGGCGTACGCCTGATAGAACTCCAGCATGGTGAACTCCGGATTGTGCCGGGTGCTGATGCCCTCGTTCCGGAAGTTGCGGTTGATCTCGTAGACCCGCTCGATCCCGCCGACCACCAGGCGCTTGAGGTACAGCTCCGGCGCGATCCGCATGTACAGATCGATGTCGAGCGCGTTGTGGTGGGTGACGAAGGGACGCGCCGCCGCGCCTGAGACCAGCGGGTGCATCATCGGGGTCTCGACCTCGACGAAGTCGCGGTCGTCGAGGAAGCGGCGGATGAACTGCACCAGCTTCGTCCGCTTGAGGAAGACCTGCTTCACGTCCGGGTTCGACACCAGATCGAGGTAGCGCTGGCGGTAGCGGACCTCGACGTCCGTGAGCCCGTGCCACTTCTCCGGCAACGGCCGCAGCGACTTGGTCAGCGGCACGAAGGTCTGCGCGGAGATGGTCAGCTCGCCCGTCTTCGACCGGAACAGCGTGCCCTTCGCCGCCACGAAGTCGCCCAGGTCGGTGAGCTGGAAGAGCTCGAACGCATCGCCCAGCGCGTCCTTCTTCACGTGGACCTGGATCTCACCGGAGCGATCGCGCAGCTTGATGAACGCCGCCTTACCAAACGAACGGAGCGCCACGATGCGACCAGCGATGTCGTAGGTCGCGTTCGCCTGCTCGACCTGCTCCGGCGTCTGCTCGCCATGGGCCGCGTGGATCTGGGCGGCCAGGTGCGCTGGCCGGTAGCCGTTGCCCCAGGGGTTCGCGCCTTTCTCGCGCCACTTCTGCGCCTTGTCCAGGCGCTGCGAATAGATCTCCTGCTCCTTCGTCCCGAGCTCTTCGGTCTTCGATTCGTCAGCCATGGCGGAAGGCGCGGCAAGCTAGCGGACGCACTCTCGTGAGGCAATGCACTAATGAGAGGGCATGGGTGATCGCTGCTGACTTGCGCGCTCAGCGCCGGCGAAGCAGCCCCTCAGCCTCCATGGCTGCCTGAACGGCGGGGCGTTCGCGCAGGCGTTTGCGGTACTCGGCAAGGCGCGGCCACTGCTCGAGGTCGAGCCCGCCTGCGCGCCCCCAGTTCAGGACCGTGAACAGGTACGCGTCGGCGACGGTGAAGCCATCGCCGAACAGGAAGGGGCGATCTCCGAGCTTCGACTCGGTCCACCCGAAGCTCCGGGAGAGCTTGGCGCGTGCCTTCTCGAGTTCGACCTCCGCGCCTTCGTGGAACAGCGGCCAGTAGATCTTGTGGATCTCCATGCCGATGAAGTTGAGCCACTCCTGCAGCCGATAGCGCTCCAGCGTTCCGGACGGTGGCGCCAGCCTCCGGTCCGGCACCTGGTCGGCAATCCACTGGAGGATCACCGAGACCTCGGTGAGGCGATCCCCGCCATCGAATTCGAGGACCGGGACGTAGCCCTTCTCGTTGACGGCTTCGATCCGCTCACCGCCTTCGAGCAGACCGCTTCTCATCTCCAATCGGACGAGCGAAAACGGGAGCTCCGCCTCGCGCAACGCGATGTGGGGCGCGAGGGAACAGGTGGCAGGGGCGTAGTAGAGC
>JBAWAM010000828.1:0-8053 GCA_049589315.1 Myxococcaceae bacterium | reverse complement strand
GCCGACGACGGCCGTCAGGCCTTTAATTTCTCGCTTCGGCCGCTCTTGAGCAGTGAGATCTTCTTCGGTTGCACCTCCGGCCGCTTCGGGATGGTCACGTCGAGCACGCCGTCCTTCAGGTTCGCTTCAATGTGCTCGGAGTCGATGCCCTCGGGCAGCGTGAAGGAGCGGGAGAAGGTCCCGTAGCTTCGCTCATACGTGTAGTACCGCTCCCCCTCTTCCTTCTTCTCCTCCTCGCGCTTGCCCGAGATCGTGAGACGGTTCCCCGTCAGCGAGACATCCACGTCGTCCTCACGAACACCTGGCAGGTCCGCCCTCAGCACGATCGCGTCCTTCCGCTCCTTCACTTCCAGGCTGGGGACGAACTCGACGCCCGCCGGCGTCGCCCGCGTGAACTCCCGGAACGGCTCCCACGTCATGAGGTCCCGCATCATCTCGAACGGGTTCCACTCGCCGGTCGGCTCCACCCCGCTCGGTCCAACGTCTCTCCTACGGATGATTGCCATGTTGCGCCTCCTCCTTGTCACCGCGCGTCGCGGCGCGATGCCCGGCGCGCCACTGCAAAGTGGTCCGGATTCGGGCGTTGTCCACTCGGATTCTGCCGCTTCCCTGCAGGGCAGGCATGAGGGCGTACCGCCTGCTTGCGTCACGTCGATCCCGTTCGAGGTGATCGTTGTGATCGAGGGGGCAACCGCGACGGGTGATGAAGGACTACTACGCCATCCTCGGGGTCTCGCGCTCGGATCCGCCAGAGGCCATTCGGCGCGCGTATCGGGAGCTTGCCTTCCGGCTGCACCCGGATCGCGCGGGGCCGGAGGCGACCTGCGCGTTCCATGATGTCGCGGAGGCGTATGAGGTCCTCTCTGATCCGGCTCGACGCGCCGACTACGACCGCACGCACGCGAGCACGCAGACGTCGCCCTCCGTCGCAGAGTCGTTCCCTCCCGAGGTGATCGAGCTGGAGCTGCTGCTCACGCGGCGCGAAGCACGCCACGGTGGCCTGTACCGCTTCCTCGTGCCGGTATCCGTCGGCTGCCCACGATGCCGCGAGACAGGCCGAGTCTCCGGCGGGCACTGTGGAACGTGTGGGGGCTCGGGCGAGCTCGAAGCCATGGAGCGGCTGGAGGTGGACGTCCCAACCCGCGTTCGGGATGGAACGTGGCTCGAAGCGCCGCTGCAGGGCGAAGGTCTCGTGCCTCGGCGCGCCCGGCTCCTCGTCCGGACCGGATGATGAGCCGCATCGAGTGGAAGGTCCGTGACCCGCGGACCGCCCCTCAGTGCACGGTGCGCGCCTCCGGCACCTCCGCCGATTCGGGCGTACTCCACAGCTCCTTCAGGCCCCCCGAGGGGAGCTGGCTCTCGATGTGGTCTCGCTTCGCGAAGGGAATGTGGTTTCGCGTCGCTGCGAACACCGCGCGGGTGAGCCGCACCGCTTCCGCTCGCTCCGTGTCGAGGTGGTCCGCGACACGTGAAAGGAACTCGTCGAGATCGAACGCCTCCGCGTTCGCGTTCGGATCCCAGTGACAGCGGTCCACCAGCGAGAAGATCGGCGCGGGCAGCGCAGCAGCAAGGTCGCGGCCTGCGCCCCCGGAGAGCCGCTGATCCAGGACGCACAGGACGCCGATCGCCGCGCTCTCTGCCTGGTCCCTGCTCAACCCCGTACGGTCACATATGTCGCGCAGGAACCGGCTCAAGTCGGTCCGCGCATCGCGATCCGTCTCGACGTACTCCGTGATGAGCTCGAGCTTCTCCTCGTCCGCCATGATCCACCTCCGACAGAGAAGGTGGTCCCTGAGCGACATTCGAGGAGGAGACGTGTCACCGTGCGGCCGCAGCGCCCGCGCCCTCGCTGGCAGGCGGGGCCTCCTGTTCCACCGTGGCGACGCCGCGCCACCACGGGTCCACTCGCTCCACCTGGCCGGGCTCCACGGGCGCCCCCAGTCTCGGCATCACCAGTTGAAGGTTCTTCGATCCGGCGAGCTGAACGAGCGTCTCAGCGGGTTCGTCCCACGCGTGCATCGCGAGATTGAAGGTCCCCCAATGGACGGGGAGCAGGCGCCCGCCCCCGAGCCACTCGAACGCCTGCACCGCGTTCACTGGCCCGAGGTGGATGTCGCCCCAGCTCGGGTGGTACGCGCCGACCTCCAGCATCACCAGATCGAACGGCCCCAGACGCTGGCGGATCTCCGCGTACTCCGGGGTCAGCCCGGTGTCGCCGCTGAAGAACACGGAGTGACGCGGACCGGTGATGGCGAACGAGGACCACAACGTGGCGTTGCGATCCCGGAGCCCGCGCCCCGAGAAGTGCTGCGAAGGGGCGGCGGTCAGCACGACACCCCCGCGCGGCAGCGTCGCCTGTTCCCACCAGTCCAGCTCGGTGATCCGCTCCGACGGAACCCCCCAGGCCTCCAGGTGCGCGCCCACGCCGAGTGACGTGTAGAACGGGACCGGCAGCTTCGCGAGCTGGACGATCGTCGCGTGGTCGAGGTGGTCGTAGTGGTCGTGCGAGACGATCACCGCATCGAGCGGAGGAAGCTGCGAGACCGGAACGGCCACCGGCTGGAAACGCTTTGGCCCCAGGTGACGGAAGGGCGAAGCGCGCTCACCCCAGACCGGATCGGTGAGGATCCGCACGCCGTCGATCTCGATCAGGACGGTCGAATGCCCGAGCCACGTGGCGCGCAGCCCCGAATCGACCGGCTTCGCCCAGAGCGGCCGTGGGTCCTCGGAAGGCAACGGCGCCGCGGGGACCCGGCGCTGCCCGCCCGTCATGTACTCCCACATCGTCGGGAGGGTGCTGCCCTTCTTGAGGCCCGGCGACACCGAGGCGGTGTTCCGGAACACGCCGTCCACGAAACGGGGGGAGGCGCGCAGCCGCTCGAGCCGGGACTCCACGCTGTGCACACGCGAGCTCATGGCTGGATCCCATAGCCTCGCCGGACGAACGGCGCCACCCGATCGCCGTCGAGCCGGAAGGGAGTCACCAATCCGTCGGCTGGTAGTCCTTGAAGAACTTCCCGTAGACGAACTGGCCCGTCCGGATCGATTCGAACACCGGGTCGATGATGCGGGCCGCCCCGTCGACGATGTCGAGCGGGGGCTGGAAGTCGAGCTCCTGGACCTTCCGCTCGGCGTGGACCATCGGGTCCTCGTCGGTGACCCAGCCGGTGTCGACGGCATTCATGTAGATGCCGCTCTTCGCGTAGTCCGGCGCGGAGGTCAGCGTCATCATGTTGAGCGCCGCCTTCGCCATGTTCGTGTGGGGGTGTTTGTCCGTCTTCGTCTTGCGCGAGAAGCTCCCCTCCATCGCCGACACGTTGACGATGTGCCCCGGCTCGGACCGGTTGCGCATCATCAGCGGCTTGAGCTTGCCGCACAGGATGAACGGCGCCACCGCGTTGACCAGGTGGACCTCCAGCATCTCCGCCGTCGCGACCTCGGAGAGGGTGAGCCGCCAGCTGTTCACGGTGCGCAGATCCACCTGCTGGAGATCCGCGTCCAGCTTGCCCGCCGGGAACAGCTTCTCCACGTCGCCCTCGTGCTCGTGCGAGTACGGGACCAGCGACAGCGCGGCCGACGCGCGGATGCCGATCGCCGGGTCCGCGCTCCGCCAGGTCGGGGCGAGCGACGAACCCTCGGTGCCCGCCGCCAGCTCCCGGGTCTCCTGGAGCGAGTTCATGCACTCGAGGTGCCCCTGCAGCAGCGGCTGAAGTTCCGGCGCCAGCGAGCTCACCGGCCGTTGCTCTCCAGCGAGCAGGTGAGAATAGAACCCGGGTGGTCGACGGACCGTCTGCGCGGCGTTGTTGATGAGGATGTCCAGTCGGTCGTGGGTCCGCTCGATGTGGCGGGCGAAGATCTCCACGCTGGGCGCGTGGCGCAGGTCCAGGCCGTGGATCTGCAGCCGATGCGCCCATTGCTCGAAGTCCGGCTCACGCGCGTAGCGGAGCGCCGCGTCGCTGGGGAAGCGCGTGGTGACCAGCACCTTCGCCCCCGAGCGCAGCATCATCAGGCTGGCGTGATAGCCGATCTTCACGCGCCCGCCGGTGATCAGCGCGGTCTTCCCTTCGAGGGGAGCGGTCTGGAAGCGCCTGGCGTAGTTGAACTCGCCGCAGTCCCAGCAGAGCGTGTCGTAGAAGTGGTGGAGCTTCCGGTACTCCGCCTTGCACACGTAGCAGTTGCGCGGGTTCTCCAGATACCGCTCGGGCTGCGGCGCGACCTGGACGGGCAACAGCTTCTGCGGCGCGGTGAACACCGCCTCGTTGCGCAGGGCGCGGATCTGGCTGGCGGCGCGGACCGCGCGGTCGTGCTCGCGCTTCGATTTCTGTTCCTTCTGGCGGATCGCCTTGCGGAACCGCGCGTGATCGTCCCGCTTCGGCATCGACACCCGACCCGCTGCGCTCAGCAGGCCAATGCGCGCGTCCTCCGGGATGGTCGCGAGCAGCGCGACGTCTTCAATGAGCGCCTCGAGCAGTTGCGTGCAGCGGCGGACTTCTTCCTCGGTGATGTTCATCCGACCCGCTGCATACCTCTGCTCACCTCTGTCTCAAAGCGGCGCGGAGCAGCGCTCGACTGCCTGCCCTTCAGCAGAGCCGGTTCAGCCCGTTCAGCGCGGCGACCCGGTAGGCTTCGGCCATGGTGGGGTAGTTGAACGTGGTGTTGACGAAGTACTCGATCGTGTTCGCCGCGCCCTTCTGGGCCATGATCGCCTGGCCGATGTGCACGATCTCCGAGGCCTGGGCGCCCAGGCAGTGGATGCCGAGGAGCTGAAGCGTCTCGCGGTGGAAGAGGAGCTTGAGCATCCCCACCGTACTCCCGGTGATCTGCGCGCGGGCGAGGCTGCGGAACGGCGAGACGCCGACCTCGTAGGGAATTCCCTTCGCCGTCAGCTCTCGCTCGGTGGGCCCGATCGAGCTGATCTCCGGCGAGGTGTAGATGCCGGTCGGGATGTATTCGACCAGCCGCAGGTCGGAGGCCGGGTTGGCGATGTGCGTGGACGCGAACCGGCCCTGGTCATAGCTGGCGCTGGCGAGGCTGGGAGACCCCACCACGTCGCCCACCGCGTAGATGTGCGGGTGCAGGGTCAGGCGGTAGCGGTCGTCCACGTCGAGCTGCCCGCGGCTGTTCGGCACCACGCTGATGCGATCGAGTTGCAGCATATCGGTGTTGCCGGTTCGCCCCTGCGCCCAGAGCAGCACGTCGCTCTTGATCTTCTTGCCGGACTTCAGGTGCAGCACCACCCCGTCCGACACCGGCTCGACCCGCTCGTACTCCTCGTTGTGCCGGATGACCACGCCCTGGTCCCGCAGGTGGTACGAGAGCGCGTCGATGATCTCGTCGTCGAGGAAGCTGAGGAGCTTGTCGCGGCTGTGGACGAGGTTCACCTTCACGCCGAGGTTGCGGAAGATCGACGCATACTCACAGCCGACCACGCCGGCCCCGTAGATGGTGATGGTGTCCGGCGTATCCGTGAGCCGCAGGATGGTGTCGCTGTCGCGCACGCGCGGATGCTCGAAGTCAACGTCCGGCGGTCGATAGGGCCGCGAACCGGTGGCGATCACGACGTGCTTCCCCGTCAGGCGCACCGTCGCCCCGTCCTCCAGGGCAACTTCGACCGTGTGGGGATCAACGAACGACGCGCTGCCGTGAATCACCGGCACGTGGTTGCGCAGGTAGAAGTCCCGGCGCATGTCGACCTGCTTCATGATCACCGTCTCCGCGGCGCGCAGGAGTTGCGGGAACGTGAAGCTGACGTGGTCGGAGACGACCGAGAACAACGGGTTGCGTCGGAACGAGAGCACCGCGTTGACCGAATGCCGGAGCGCCTTGCTGGGGATCGTCGCCCAGTGGGTACACCCACCGCCTACCTGGGGGTAGCGCTCCACCACGACCACCGACTTGCCTTCCTTGGCACTCTTCATCGCGGCGCCTTCACCACCGGGGCCGCTCCCGATCACGATGACGTCGTATTCCTTCTCGCTCAGGACGTTGGGGCGATTCATTCCTGAAGGATGTAACACGACCCGCCGCATGTCGCCCGAAACGGATCGCCCGTGACCACGGTGGCCGCGTGGCTTCTCCGCATGGGGAAATCTCCGCCCCCCTGTTCCGGCCGATACCGTTCGCTGGCAGGCGCTCATGGGGCGCTGCGCACCGACCCGCGATGGCATGCAGCATGAAAACGCGCACGCCATGTGCCGTGACTTGAAGAGGAATCTCGCGGTCATGCTGCTGTGGTCAGGAGCCGCGTACCCTGCCGAACAGAGGGCCACCCGCCCCGTCGAGTTCTTCCGGACTCACCCACCCGCCGTGGAAGCCTGTGTTGCCCAGGGAAACCTCACCCTCGGAAGAGTGGAGCTCTCGAAGGCCTCCGACGCGTTCGCATTGCTGTCGGCGGCACCGCTCGGACGCCGGGAGGAGGGCTGGGTTCTCCTCGCGCAACAGACCCTGGTCGCGGTGTGCAACGGACGCCTCTTCGGTGCAGTGACCCCGGACCCTCTGCTGATCGCCGACGCGCTGACGGCGCTCCAGGAAGCCCGCTGTGTCACCCTCGAGCTGCTCGAGGCGACGCTCGACAGGTTCAACCACTCGGGGAGCGCCGCGCCGCTTCCCGCCGGCTTCGACCCCGGCCCCCCGACGCCCGGGGTCACGAACATCGCCTCCCTCGACGTGCTCCGCGCACCGAGCGGCTGCGGCGCCGGGGAGGCCCTCTGAACTCTGAGCCCCGAAGGGCAGGCAATCAAGGCGCCGGCGGCACGGTATCCGGGGCCACCAGCTCCCGGGCGGTGCTGTCCGGGAGGTCCTCGACGGTCGCTCGCATCTCGTCAGCGAGCTCCTCCAGGGTGTCTGCATCGGTGACGTTCTTGAGCTGGGGAAACATGACGCCCTCTTCCGAGTTCAGGTGCGACTCCACCAGCGTTCGCAGCGCCTCCAGCTTGTTGTCGAACTGCTCGTCACCGACGTCCAGATCGAGGAGCTCGGTGACGCTGCTTTCGAGCTGCTCGTGGGCCTTCATCCCTTCGTCCGCCAGGGCTCCCAGGTTCTTCTCCCGGAGCAAGGGGTAGAAGTGCTGCTGCTCGACGAGGTCATGGAGCGCGAGCGCGCGAGCCAGGTGCGAGAACTGGTCGGCCTTGTCGTCCTCCTTGTCGACCACCTCCAGCTTGTCGAACAGGTCCTCGATGTGGCGATGGTGCTCGGTCAGAAAATCGATCGCGTCCATGCTCGCTCCGGTCGAAACACGCCCCGGGAAACGTCCGCACGCGGATCACCCGCGGCAAGGACGTGCCACTTCCCCGGAGAATGCGTACCTCCGACTGAAGGAGGAACGCGAGATGTCGGCGAAGCGCGACAAGTTCACGAAGGGTCGCCGTTCGAAGCCGGTGGGCGAGGGCATGCTGATGCGGAAGCAGGTCACCTCCGCCAAGAGCCCGTCCCGGAGGCACAGCCGCAAGCAGAGGGACGTGTCGATCTCCGGCGCGGCGCGCAGTGTCACGAAGAGCCCCCGCTCGGTGCCTCCTGGCGGCGTCCCGAAGCAGCGGACCTGAGGATTGGCAGGCCCTGCGCCCCCATGTCTGCAGTCCTGACAGGCTCGCGGCCGCAGCCCTTGAGCGGCGCCTTGCACCCACATTCCGTTTGACAATGGTTTGGGCGCAAACTGTCTGAACCGTGCTCGCCCAGCCCGTCTCGTCCCCGCCGTCCCGAATCTCTCCTGTCTCGCTGCTCTCCCTCTACGGAGGCGCCCCCGATGCCGGGGACGCATTGCGCGAGCTGATCTCGTTGCTCGATGCGATCCCGACCGGTCCCTCGCTTATGGAGCGGACGGCCTGGCTCGAGAGCATGGTCACGTGGCTGCGGGCTCCGGGGCCGGTGCCATCGCGGCGCGGAAGGCTGGCCCCGGTCGAATCGGCGGGATCAGCCCGGCTGCGGCTGCTCGTCGAGGTCCTCACCGAATCGCCCGCGTGGTGCGAAGAGCTGCGGACGCTGGTGCGCTCGGTGCTGGCCGAGACCTCCGCGCTGATGCTGCTGACGGACTGTGGCCTGTCGGCGGGCCGGGGCC
>JBAWAM010000827.1:0-2240 GCA_049589315.1 Myxococcaceae bacterium | reverse complement strand
GCTGGTGGGCAGCCGTTCGAGCTCGACCACCGCCCCCACCCCGGAAGCGCGGCACATGTGCCCGAGGTCCTGCGCAAGTCCATCGGAGATGTCGATCGCTGCGGACGCATACGCCCGGGCGATGAGCCCCAGCTCGAGCCGGGGTTCGGGCCGCGTCTGGCGTCGCAGCGGCCCGCCCGGATGCGGCTCGGTGGCGCGGTGTCGGGGACGGTTCAAGAGCTCGAGCCCGAGCCGTGCGTCGCCCAGGGTGCCAGAGACGTAGAGCAGCTCGCCGGCCTTCGCGCCGCCGCGAAGCAGCGCCTTTCCGCGCGGAACCTCGCCCGTCACGGTGAGGGTGAGCGACAGCTTCTTCGCGCGGCTGAGATTGCCGCCGACCAGGGCGATACCGCTCCGCTTCGCCAGCGCGCTCATGCCGCGGGCGAGCCCGTTGAGCACCACGTCGTCCACCCAGGGCGGCAGCTCCATCGCGCAGACGAACCACGCGGGGCGCGCGCCCATCGCCGCGAGGTCGGACAGGTTCACCGCGAGCGCCTTGTGGCCGATCTCCTCCGGCCGGTAGCCCGCACGGGTGAAGTGGACGTCCTCGACGAGCGAGTCCGTGGTGACGCACAGCTCCGCACGCGCGGACGGCCTCACGACGGCACAGTCGTCGCCGATTCCCACCGGCACCTGCGCCCGCGGGAAGCGCTTCACGAACGCTGCGATCTTCTCGAACTCGCCCCGTGCACCCGCCATGGAGGGGACCATAGCGTGAGCACCGGAGAAAAAAGGCGATGCGCGAGGAGGGTTCAGCCAGGTGCGAGCTGTCCTTAGCCCTCCGCGCGCATCGCTGCGCTCCCCAGGGTCATCGTCCCGACTCCCGTCCGGTGTCCCGAAGACACGGGGCAGGCCACTCAGGAACCCCCAACCCGGGAGCGCACGACTACAAATTTTCCCCTGCCAGGCCGTCGCCCCCCCCGAGCGCCGATCTGCCCCCCGTTCGCCGCGCCACACCGGGTACCCCACGACCCCCGGGCGTCGCGTGAGACTGTTCGCCGCACCGCAGCGCCCATGCGACACTGTTCCCCCTGAACGTGAGGCGACGGACCCCCGGACTTCACGACAGACGTTTTTGTTGAAGGCGTTTTTTCGATTCCGTGTCGTGAAGCGCCCGTCGCGGTCGCCTCAAAAAAGGAGTCGCAGTTGGCCGTACAGCTGAAGGTGGCGGAGCCGGGGCCGGAGCCGCTGGACACGGACGTGGAGGCGCTGGGCGCGCTCGATCGGGGCGACCGCCGCGGCGCGTTGACGATTCTCATGCGCGGATATGGCGATGCGGTCTTCCAGTTCTGCCGGCGTACCCTGCGCGACCCGGCGCTGGCGGAGGACGTGCACCAACAGGTGTTCATCCAGGCACACGAGGACCTTGCCGGGTTTTCCCGGCGCTCCAGTCTCAGAACCTGGCTCTTCGGAATCGCCCACCACCGTTGCCTCGACGCGGCCAAGGGGAAGCGGCGCTTCCTGGCCCGGTTCGCGTCCACCTCGGACGCCCAGGTTCCCGAAGTCGAGGATCCCGCCGATCTTCCAGAGGTCTCGCTGGTGCGCGGGACCCTCGCGCGAGGACTCGCGCATTGCCTGTCGTTGCTCGCGCCAGCCGCGCGGACCGCGGTCACCCTGCGGTACTCGGACGGCTTCAGCTACGAGCAGATGTCGTCGATCTGCGGTGAGAAGCCAGGAACGCTCCAGGCCCGGGTCGCCCGGGCGATGCCGGTCCTGAAGAAGTGCCTTGAACAAGGAGGCCTGACGCCATGAGCACGGCATGTGGACGTTTCGAAGCGGAGGGACTCGAGCGCATCGAACGCGGAGAACCGCTGGACGACCACTTCCGCGAATGCACCCCCTGTCGCACCGCCGTGGACGCCTACGAACGCCTGCGGACCGGGCTCGCCGCGCTGCCCCCGGAGGGCGCGCCGCCGGGTGATTGGGAGGCCAGGGTGTGGGCGGAGATCCGCAGGCGCGACACGAAGCGCCGGACGTGGAGGTTGGCGCCCATCGCCGTGGCCGGGCTCGCAGCGGCCCTGGTCGTGACCGTCTGGCCGGGGCGCGTGGAGCAGCCGGGATTGCAGATTCAGGTCCGGTCGCGCGCCGCCGAGGTCGTGCGGAGCGTCTCCGCCAAACCGGGGGACGTGCTCCAGGTCCGCGGGACCACCGGGGACCTGCCCCACGCCGAGCTCCGGGTCTACCGGGACGGCGCGCTGATCTTC
>JBAWAM010000826.1:0-5733 GCA_049589315.1 Myxococcaceae bacterium | reverse complement strand
CAGCTCTCGCGCGTGCTCGTGCCGCTCGATCCGGCGTACCGCGTCGATCTCCCCCGCGGCCCGGACGTGCGGAACGCCTGCGAACCCGTGTGGGGCCCGTCGGACGGCGCCGCGACGGTGGTGCCCCTGCGCGAGCTCCTCGGGATGATCGGCGCCGCCCAGTGGCGCGAGAAGGGGATCGAGGTCCCGGGGCTCCCCGGTCGGATCCACCCGCATTACGGCGTGTTCACGCCCACCCGCGGCGACTACACGACGCTCCTGGAGCAGGCGCCCTCACCCGCGGGCAAGCGCGTGTTCGACGTCGGGACCGGAACCGGTGTGCTGGGTTTCCTGCTCCTCGCCCGAGGGGCGAAGGAGGTCGTGGGCACCGATCTCGAGCCGCGCGCCGTGCGCTGCGCGAACGAGAATGCCGAACGCCTCGGGTACGGCGACCGCT
Source organism: Myxococcaceae bacterium (assembly GCA_049589315.1). Lineage (GTDB taxonomy): Bacteria > Myxococcota > Myxococcia > Myxococcales > Myxococcaceae > JBAWAM01. The sequence continues at coordinate 5,297 of JBAWAM010000826.1, read as the reverse complement.
TCCGGGCGATCGAGGCGGACCTGTTCCCCGAGGGCACGGCCGACCTCATCGTCTGCAATCCCCCGTGGGTTCCGGAGCGACCGCGCACCGCGCTTGATCGCGCCGTCTTCGATCCCGGGGGCCGCTTCCTCGCGCAGTTCCTCGCGGGGATGAAGGAGCACCTCGCGCCCGGCGGGCAGGCCTGGCTCATCCTCTCGGACCTGCCTGAGCTGCTCGGGCTGCGGGCACCCGGCGAGCTGGCGTCGGCGTTCGCGGGGGCGGGCCTGAAGATCGCGTGGACCCGTTCGGTCGCGCCGACCCATGGCAGGGTTCGAGAAGAAGACGATCCGCTTCACCAGGCCCGAGCACGGGAGCGCACGACGATGTACGCACTCGAACCCGCCTGAAAGCCTTTGGGGGAAGACTCATGGCTGACCTCCGTTCGCGATTCGTGGAGACCGGAACGCTCCGCCTCCACCTGCTGGAAGCGGGACCAGAAGACGCGCCGACGGTCGTCCTTCTGCACGGATTCCCGGAGTTCTCCGAGAGCTGGCGCGACGTGATGCATCGGCTGGCCGACGCCGGCTTCCACGCGATCGCGCCGGACCTGCGCGGCTATGGCGAGAGCGACAAGCCGGAGCGCGGCTACGACCTCGACACGCTCGCACGGGACGTCGCCGGGCTGATCGAACGGGTCACTCCCCGGGCGCGCGCGCACCTGGTCGGCCACGACTGGGGTGGAGCCATCGCCTACCACGTGGCCGCGATGCACCCGGAGCGGGTCCAGACGCTCTCGGTGGTGAACGCGCCGCACCCCCGGGCGATGCTCCGGGAGCTCCGCCATCCGAGGCAGCTGCTCCGGTCCTGGTACATGCTGTTCTTCCAGATCCCCGCCCTTCCGGAGTGGCTGCTGACACGTCGGCAAGGCGTCGCGGTCTCGGAGATGATCCGCCGGGCATCGGTGGACGAATCGAGGCTCCCGCCCGAACGGCTGCGTCTGTTCGCCGAGGCGTTCACCCGACCGGACGTCGCCCGCTGCGCCCTCGCCTACTACCGGCAGAGCGCGCGGAACGTTCTCGAGGGACTCAGGGGAACCCGACCCTTCCCGCGCATCCAGGCGCCCTTTCGGCTGATCTGGGGGCTGAAGGATGTGGCGCTGGGGCCAGAGCTGACCCGCGGCCTGGAGCCCTTCTTCGAACATCCCCCCGAAGTCGACTACCTGCCGGACACAGGTCACTTCGCGCCGCTCGAGGCACCCGACCTGGTCGCGACGTCCATCCTCACCCCCCTCCAGGCATGGACGCCGGCTGCGCAGGCGGCCAGGGACATGATGCCTGCCCACCCAGCAGGCGAGGCTGCACGGGAGCACTTCGTGGAGGAGTGATTCACCCGATATTCTGCGCCTCATATGCGGTCTGCGCTCGCTCTCTCTTTCCTCCTCTTCAGCTCCGCCTGCACTGGCCCGTCGCGCGCCTCCGACCCTGGCGCCGTCACCCGATCGCTCGAAGCGCCGGTGACTTCAGCGGATCCCTCGCTCCGCGCGATGACCTTCAACATCCAGAGCGGCCACCACGGCCTGGATCGCGTCGCCGAGGTGATCCGCAAGGCTTCGCCCGACGTCGTCGCGCTGCAGGAGGTCGACCGGGGAACGCGACGGGCGAACGGCCTGGACCAGGCGCACGAGCTCGCGAAGCGCACTGGGCTCACGCACAGCGCCCACTTCGCGACGACCCGCATGGCTGGAGGCGAGTACGGAGTGGCGCTGGTGTCCCGGTTCCCCATCCGCTCGACCCGGTTCTACGAGCTGCCCACGCCGCGCGGGCTCGAACCTCGCGGCGTAGCGCATGCGGTGCTCGACCTGGATGGTCAAGACATCAGCGTCTACGTGACCCACCTGACGAACCTGCCCAGGCGCTCCGAGCTCCGGTTCGATCAGGCGCGGTTCATTGCCCGCCTGGTGCGGGACGATCCGCGCCCCGTCCTCCTGATGGGAGATCTGAACGACGCGCCGGACTCTCCCGCGCTCCTGCACCTGAAGCGGCGACTCGCCGACGCGTTCGCGCGGAAAGGTCGAGGTCCAGATGAGACCTACCCGCTCCCCTCCCTGCTTCCGGACCTGCGGCTCGATTACGTGCTCAGCTCGCCCGAGCTGGCGGCGAGGGACGTCTACGTTCTGCGCGAGGTCGCATCGGATCACTATCCAGTGATCGCCGATTTCGCGCTGCCGGCAGCCCCCGTGGCGCGCAGCGATCGCTAGGGTCCTCCGGATGACCTCCGTCCTCACTCGCGCCCATCCCCTGTTGCTCATGAGCAGCGAGCCCGCTGTCCGCCAGCTGCTCGGCCATCTCCTGCGACAGGAGGGCTATTCCTGCACGGCGGTGCCCGACGGAGACGCCGCGTTCGAGTCAATCGCCCGCACCCGGCCGCTCGCCGCAGTCCTGGACATGCGTGCGCCAGAGGACGACGACCTGCTCTTCCTGGGCCTGCTCCGGAAGCGCCATCCCTGGCTGGGGGCGATCATCCTCCTCCCCGGCCGGTGCCTGGTCGTGCACGGCCGGAAGGAGCACGTGGTCGAGAACACCGGGGAGGGTCCGACACCGAATCTCCCCTCGCTCGAGCAGATCGGGGCGGCGATCGACTGGATCGCCACCCAGAACCACCTCGACACCTGGAAGCCGCCGCAGGGGCTGGCCTAATCCAGATCGCCGACCATCTTCTCGGCGCGGACCCACTGCTCGAACTGCTCCTCGGTGAGGAGCGCGAGCTCGACGGCGACCTGCTTGAGCGTCTTGTTCTGCTTGTGCGCCGTCTTGGCGATCTTCGCTGCGTTGTCGTAGCCGATATGCGGGTTGAGCGCGGTCACCAGCATGAGCGAGCGCTCGAGGTTCTCCTTGATGCGCTCGTGGTTCGGCTCGATGCCCACCGCGCAGTTCAGGCGGAAGCTGCGCATGCCGTCCGCCAGCAGCCGGCACGACTGCAGGAAATTCTGGATGATGAGCGGCTTGAACACGTTCAGCTCGAAGTTGCCGGAGGCACCGCCGAAGGAGACGGCCACATCGTTGCCCATGACCTGGCTGCAGAGCATGGTCATGGCCTCGGACTGGGTGGGGTTGACCTTGCCCGGCATGATGGAGCTGCCCGGCTCGTTCTCCGGGATGGTGATCTCACCCAGGCCGGAGCGGGGCCCCGACGACAGCCAGCGGATGTCATTGGCGATCTTGAAGAGCGATGCGGCCAGACCCTTCAGGGCGCCGTGCGCGTGCACCAGCGCGTCGTTGGCGGCGAGCGCCTCGAACTTGTTCGGCGCGGTAATGAACGGGCGGCCAGTGAGCTTCGAGATCTCCTGCGCCACCCGCTGGGCGTAGCCCTTCGGCGCGTTGAGTCCGGTGCCCACCGCAGTGCCGCCGAGGGCGAGCTCATGGACGTGGGGCAGCGCCGCTTCGAGGTGCTTCTTCGCATGATCGAGCTGCGTCACGTACCCGGAGAACTCCTGACCGAGCGTCAGGGGCGTCGCGTCCTGCAGGTGGGTGCGGCCAATCTTCACGACCTTCTTGAAGGCCTTCGACTTCTCCTCGAGCACGTCGCGGAGGGCCTTCAGCTCGGGGAGGACGTGATCGGAGATCGCCTCGGCGGCCGCCACGCTCATGGCCGTAGGGAACACGTCGTTGGAGCTCTGCCCCTTGTTCACGTCATCGTTCGGGTGGACCTTCCGGCCCTCCCCGCGCTCGCCCCCGAGCAGCTCGCTGGCGCGGTTGGCCAGGACCTCGTTGGCGTTCATGTTCGTCTGGGTGCCGCTGCCCGTCTGCCAGACCTTGAGCGGGAACTCGTCATCGTGCTTGCCGGCGAGCACCTCGTCGGCGGCCTTCACGATGGCCTCGCCCTTCTCCTTCTGGAGCGTCCCGTTCTCCATGTTGACGATGGCGGCGGCCTTCTTGACCGTGACCAGCGCCCGGATCAGGTCCAGCGGCATGCGCTCGCCGGAGATGGCGAAGTTCTGGAGGGACCGCTGGGTCTGGGCGCCCCAGAGTTTTTCGGCAGGGACCTCGATGGGTCCGAAAGTATCCTTCTCGATGCGGACGTTCGGCTTGCTCATGTGGAACTCCTTCGCGGAAGAAAAAGACGGAGCCGGAGTTAACACGGAAGCCGCTCGCGGGCCGCAACGACGTGCGAGCCGGGATTCGAATCCATGACGAAAACCCACGGAACCCGCCCCACGCACGTGACACTCTGAGCCGTGATCTTCTTCGAGCTGCAACCGGAACCGGATGAACTTCCCGCCCGGCTCGCCAACCCGTTCGCGGAGGGTGAGCCGCACCCGCTGGCGCTCCGTGCTGCAGAAGATCTCCGGGCACGACTGCACCGAGGCGAGCTCGCCGGAGGGATCGACCTCCTGGCACTCGAGAGACCCGGCCGCGGGAAGATGTTCGGGGTGCTGGTCGTGGCCGTTCGCGATGGGCGCGTCGGCTATCTCAGCGCGTTCTCGGGGATGCTCGGTGAGCGCTGGCACGTCGATGGCTTCGCGCCGCCGCTCTTCGATTCAGCGGCGCGCGACGCGTTCTGGCCCGCCGGTGAGGCAGAGCTGCGAGAGCTCGATCGGTGCCATGCCGAGCTCACGGACGGCGTCGAGATCACGGCGCTCCGTGCGCGCCTTTCCGAACTGACCGCGCGTCATGAGGTCGAGACGGCCGAACTTCGTGCGCGCCTCGACGCGAATCGCCGTGATCGGCAGGACCGCAGAAGGCTCCTGGCCGACAGCGCGCTCCCTGAGGACGAGGGGGCTGCCGCGCGTCGCACACTCGACCAGCTGAGCCGAGCGGACGATTCGGAACGCCGCAGAATGGAACTGGCGCACCGGGAGGAACGTGAGCAGACCGTCGCAGCGCTCCGGGCCCTGGACGCGCGCCGCGCAGAGCTCGAACAGCATCGCGCCGAAAGGTCTCGCCAGCTCTGGAGGCAGATCGCCGAAAACTACGTCATCCCCAACGCCCGCGACCAGGTGAGGACCGTCGGCCAGCTCTACGCGCCCACGCCACCTCCGGGCGGGGCCGGGGACTGCGCCGCTCCGAAGCTTCTGGCCCTGGCCTTTCGCCAGGGCTTGAGGCCGCTGGCCCTGGCGGAGTTCTGGATGGGCGCGCCCCCCCTCACCGGTGGTCGGATCGCGGGCACGTTCTATCCGGCCTGCCGTCGCAAGTGCGGTGTGGTCCTGCCGTTCATGCTCGAAGGCCTGGAGGTCGAGCCCGATCCGGGCGAGGGCGCGATACGCGGCCCGCGCGATGAACTCCGCATCGTCTACGAAGACGAGTGGCTGATCGTCGTCG
>JBAWAM010000825.1:0-2517 GCA_049589315.1 Myxococcaceae bacterium | reverse complement strand
GTCAGGATCGGCGTCGCCTTGAGCTCGTTCGAGGCCGGGCTGACGTTGCCCGCCGCGTCACGCGCCTCCGCGGTGACGGTGTACTCGACGAAGTTCTCGAGCCCGGTGATCGTCACCCGCGTCGCTGGCTTGGCCGCCTCCACAGTTTTGACCTTGCCGGCCGGATCCCTGGCAGTCGCGATGACGACCTCCGTCCCAGTGGCCGCACTGAAGCTCACGGCTATCGACTGATCCAGGCCCACGGCCTCCGACAGGGTCGGAGCGCCGGGCCGGACCGAGTCGAACCCGATCGTCGGGGGGGTCGGCTCGACGACCACCCCGGTGCCTTCGCCCGAGCACGAGCCCGAGAAAGAGGGCGTCTTGAAGCGACCACAGACCCGGTACTCCACGTCGAGATCGGTGGTTCCGCAGGCAGTCTCCTTGAACGCCGGAAGCTGGCTCACGTTCCGGGTGAAGGTGCCGCTGTTCTGGGTGAAGACCCCACCCGAAGACGACTGGGTGAAGATGAACTCCGTCCCCTCGGGTGGATCGTCAGGACAGCTCGAGGCTTCGGTGAGCCAGACCTGGAACGCACCGCAGGCGGCGCTCTGGGCGATCTGCCAGGTGAAGGTGAACTGCGAACCGCAGCCGTCGCGATTGACGATCTGGCGTTCGGATTGGTTGACCTGGATCTGGATGGGCTCGGTGCCTGTCGTCTGAGCGACGGCGACCAGGGGCACCAGAAGAGCCAAAGCGGTGAGAGAAGGGAGGCGCATGAGCGACCCACGTCGTAGCAATCCGGAGGCCAGCTGAAAACGGGGTCTACACAGGGCCGATCCCAGCAAAGACGGCCGGTTGCGTGCCCCCCGAGCGCTGCTGGCGCCCACTGTCTGACAAAATGTCACGCGCGGTGTTCGAGCAGCGCCAGAGCGGCATCGACCGCATTGAGGGCAGCGCCCCGCCCCGCGTTGTCGACCACGGCGAAGAACTCGAACCAGTTTCCCTCGCCCGGCGCCTGACGGATGCGGCCCACGTGGACGGTGGGATCGCCGGCCACCAGCATGGGCATCGGATAGACCTTCTCGCTCGGTACATCCAGCACCTTGAGCCCCGCTGACTTCTGCAGCACGTCCCTCACCCGATCCGCGTGCACGGTCTCGCGCAGTTGGACCGCGATCGACAGCGCGTGGCCGTAGAAGGTGGGGACCTGGATCGCCGTTCCGCCGATGGCGGGCACCCCCGGGCGGTTTCCCCACAGCCGCAGCGCCTCGACCTGCCAGGCGCGCTCCTCGCCCGTGAACGGATCGCCGGGGACGAAGTCGCCGACCTGGGGAATCAGATTGAACCCGAGGCGGTGCGGGAAAACCGAGGGCTCTACCTCCCGGCCTGACATCAGTGCCCCGACCTGCTGCTCCAGCTCGCTGACGCCCCGGCGCCCCGCCGACGAGGCGCCGATGAGCGCGGTGATGAAAGCACGGTCGATCCCGAACGCTGCCCGGAGCGGCTCCAGCGCAGTGACCGCCGCCGCGGTGACCGGCGACGGCACCGCCACGATCCGCCCCTTGAACGGAGACTTGAGCACGTCGCGGTTGAGGACGGGCAGCACCAGGGGGACGTTCGGATCCGTGCGATAGGCCGGGCTCACGTCGACGACCCACGCGCCGGCCGCCTGGGCCTGCGGCGCGATCTTCTGCGAGACGTGCGGCGGCGTGGCGAGCAGCACCACGTTGACGCCGCGGAAGCTGTCGGATTCGACCTTTTCGACAGGGAGCGTCTCGTCCCCGTACTCGACGTCCTCCGCTTCGGAGCGCTCCGAGCCGAGCGCGGTGATGTTCTCGCTGGGGACGTCGTGCGCGAGGAGCGCGCTGAGGATCTCACGCCCGACGACGCCGGTGGCGCCAACGACGGCAAAGTGGGAGGCAATGGCCATGGCCGGCCTTCTACGCCACCTTGCGCGGGAGCAACAGCCTCTGCGTCGACTCAGTCTTCCCGTATGCGCGCGGTGGGCGCGGGGCCGGCAGGCGCAGGAAACTTCGGGTTGAGTTCGGCGGCGGACGCCCGGACGTAGTGTGGCTCGAGCGCGAACAAGGTCTGCGCGTCGAACGCTGCGGGCATCTGGACCAGACGGGCCAGGTTCCCCGCGGAGGGGACCACGCCGCTCTCGAGGATCCGGTCCTTCGGAATCCCCAGCCCTTCGAGCTGCGCGCGGTAGTCGGGCACGGCCGGGCCGAGCACCACCGCGTCAGGCTGCGACTTCACCCGCTCGGCGAGCTCCGCCGGCGTCATCGCGTCCTCTGGAGACAGGGCTTCCACGGTGTGGCCAGAGCGGCGGTACGCGCCGACGTAGAGCTCCTGCTGCCGCGCGACCGCGATCGTAAGCAGCGTCACCTGCTCCGGCCCCTCCAGCGCCACGGTCGCCAGCGACGATGCGCCGGTGAGCGGCAACCGCGCCGCGTAGGCCAGCGCCTTCGCCGTCGCCAGGCCGATGCGCAGCCCGGTGAAGGAGCCCGGCCCCAGACCGATGGCGATGCCCCCGAG
>JBAWAM010000824.1:0-1662 GCA_049589315.1 Myxococcaceae bacterium | reverse complement strand
TGGTAGACCGGGCCCAGCGGCGCCAATTGTTCCATGATGGCGCGCGGTCCCCCGAACGCGGCCAGCGGCATGCCGCCGCCGATCACCTTGCCCATCACGGTCAGGTCCGGACGGAAGCCCGGGATTGCAGTGGCGTAAACGCTCTGGGCGCCGCCCAGCGCAACGCGGAAACCGGTCATCACCTCGTCGAACACCAGCAGCGCGCCGTGCTGAGTGCACAGTTCGCGGCAGCGCCGCATGAACGGCACGCTGGCGCGCACGAAGTTCATGTTGCCGGCGATCGGCTCGATCATCAGGCAGGCCAGGTCCTTGCCGTGCAGCGCGAAGGCTTCCTCGAGCTGCGCCAGGTTGTTGTATTCCAGGACCAGGGTGTGCTGCACCACCTCCGGCGGGACGCCAGCGCTGGTCGGGTTGCCGAAGGTCGCCAGACCCGAGCCGGCCTTCACCAGCAAGGCGTCGGCGTGGCCGTGGTAGCAACCTTCGAACTTGATCAGCTTGCTGCGTCCGGTGGCGCCGCGCGCCAGTCGGATTGCGCTCATGGCCGCCTCGGTTCCCGAGCTCACCAGCCGCACCATCTCGATCGAGGGCACCAGGGCAATGATTGCCTCGGCCAGTTCCACCTCCCGCTCGGTCGGCGCGCCGAACGAGAACCCGTCCAGCACCGCCTTCTGCACCGCTTCGACCACGGCCGGATGGCCATGGCCCAGGATCATCGGGCCCCAGGAGCCGATGTAGTCGATGTAGCGCTGGCCGTTGGCGTCCCAGAAGCAGGCGCCCTGGGCCCGCTGCACGAAGCGCGGGGTGCCGCCGACGGCGCGAAAGGCGCGGACCGGCGAATTGACGCCGCCGGGAATGAGTTGCCGGGCCCGGTCGACCAGGGTCTGGTTGCGATCAGTGTTTGGTGTCATGGGCGGGCATGTCGAAGGCCTGCAGGGCCTTCGCTTCTTCCTCGGTGAGTTCTTCGGTTTCGCCTTCGGGCTGGGCCCAGAACAGGCGGTCGGGCACGACGTTGCCCATGCCCGGCCGGAAGCCCGCGTCGAGGCAGCGGTCGAGATAGCTGAGTGCTTCCGTCGCGGCGGCGGCAAGGTCGGTGCCGCTCGCGACCAGCGCCGCGAGCGACGCCGACAGGGTGTCTCCGGCGCCGGAGAACACGGCTTCGAAGCGTTCGAATTTTTCGCTGCACAGCACGGCCTGCGGCGTGGCGAGCACGTTGTCGATGTACTGCTCGGGCAGCGGGATGCCGGTGACCAGCGTGTACGGCACGCCCATCTCGGACGCGGCCTTCGCGATGTCGCGGCCGGTCGGGCTGCGGTCGCTGCTCCACTCGGGCAGCAGCCAGCGCCACAGCGTGCTGTGGTTTCCGACCAACACGGTGGTCTGCGGCAGCATGAGTTCGCGAAACGCGTCGAGGTACAGGTCGATCTGGCCTTCGTCCCACCACGAGAGGTTGGGCATGAACGCCACCAGCGGCACTTCGGCGTAGTCGGCGGCGATCTCGGCGATGGTGCTGATCGCTTCGGGACTGCCGACGAACCCCACCTTGAACACCTGCACCGCGACGTCTTCGAGGATGGCCCGGGCCTGTTCGGCAATCACGTCCTCGTCGAAGGCGAAATGATCGAACACCTCGGCGGTGTCGCGCGCATACGCACCGGTTACAAC
>JBAWAM010000823.1:0-13080 GCA_049589315.1 Myxococcaceae bacterium | reverse complement strand
TTCGGGGGCCGTAGGTGTTGAAGATGCGGACCATGCGCGTCTCGACGCCTCGCTTGTGCCGATAGGCGGAGACCAACGCTTCGGAGAAGCGCTTCGACTCGTCGTAGCAGGACCGCGGACCGATGGGGTTGACGTTCCCCCAGTAATCCTCGCGCTGCGGGTGCACCAGCGGGTCGCCGTAGATCTCCGAGGTCGACGCCTGGAGGAACACCGCCTTGTGCTTCTCCGCGAGCAGCAGGCCGTTCTCGGTGCCGTACGAGCCAACCCTGAGCGTCTCGATCGGCAGCTGCGCGTAGTCGATCGGGGACGCGGGCGAGGCCATGTTGAACACGAAGTCCAGCGCCCCCTCCCACGGGATGGGGTTCACGATGTCGTGCTTGACGAAGGAGAACCCCTTCAGCCGCTCGAGCTCGGCCACGTTCGCCGGGCTGCCGGTGATGAGGTTGTCGATGGCCACCACCTGCGCAGCCCCGTCCTTCAAGAGGCGCTCGCATAGGTGCGAACCGAGAAAGCCCGCTCCGCCGAGCACGGCCACCCGGGCACCTTGATAAGTCGTCATTTTTTAGAGCTCGTCGAGGAAACTTGCCTGGCCGGGAAGCTGCTCCTTGTACTTCTCCAGCACAAGGTCGATGCCCTGCCGGATGTACTCGGCCACCGGCACCTTGGTCTTCTGATTCAACATCTTCAGAAGCTCGTTCTGCTCGGGCGTAATGTAGATGGTGGTGCTGATCTTCTTCCGTGCCATGGACGTATGTGAAGGTATATCGCTATATGTTCGCCGTCAAAAGGGATGCCAGCGCGTCGAAGCGCCGGTAAGCTGAGGCGCCATGCTCGTCCGCGTTCGTGAAGCCGTCGTCCTCCTCGCCCTCGCCGGTACCGCCGCTGGGTGCGCGTCTGGCAAGGACCAGGTGAAGCCTGATTCCGCCTCCTCCGACGGCGAGCAGCTCGCCCAGAACATCCGGCAGGAGCACCAGGGGGACGAAAAGGTCACCGAGTACGATCTGAACCACGACAAGACGCCCGACGTCTGGTCGTACACGGTGGCGGCGAAGGACGCCGAGGGCCGGGACATCGACAGGCTCGTCCGCAAGGAGTTGGACATCAACTGGGACGGCAAGGTCGACATTGCCCGTCACTACGACGAGCGCGAAGCGGTGCAGCGCGAAGCCCTGGATCTCGACTTCGACGGCAAGGTCGATCAGACGAACTTCTACGAGAAGGGTCAGATCGTCCGGAAGGAGCGGGACCTCGACTACAACGGCCGCACCGACCTGTGGATCTACTTCGAGAAGGGCAAGGTCGTCCGCAAGGAGCGCGACACCAACGCCGATGCGAAGATCGACTACTGGGAGTACTGGGAGAACGACCAGGTCGATCGCATCGGCGAGGATCTCGACGGGGACGGCAACGTGGATCGCTGGACAAAGAATCCCGCAGCGACCGCCGAAGGCTAGGCGACGCGCCAACATCCCCCGCTTCGTCGAAAGCCGCTAGGCCTTGCTCGTGCCGGCGCGGCCGTACGAGTCCTCGAGCCGGACCACGTCGTCGAGCTCGGGCGTACTGACCTCGAGGATGTCGCAGTCTGTCTTCGCGACCATGCGGTGCTTCGTCAGCGGCTTGATGTGGTAGCTCTCGCCGGGATTCATCACGCGCTCGATCAGGCCGTTGCCCTCGTCGACGACGAAGAGCAGCTGTCCGCGCTGCACGTGAATGGTCTCGTCCTTCTGGTTGTGGAACTGCAGGGAGAGCCTGTGGCCCTCGCGCACGTGCAGGAGCTTGCCCACGTAGCGATCGGTGTGGGCCCAGATGAGCTCGTAGCCCCACGGCTTCTCGACACGCCTCGGTGTCATCATCGGAATTCCCTGTCTAATCGTTCGACGCGACGAACGCGCTGATCTGCGTCTCGCGCTTGAAGTCATTGAGGTAGCGGTTGGCGGCGTCCTTCGAGGGGAAGCTGCCCATCCGGACCCGATACCACGTCCCCTTCCCTGCGACCTCTGCCTTCACGATGAACGGAGCGTAGCCGCGATCGCGCAACCGCGCAGCGAAGCGTTCGGCCTCGTCCTGCTTCTGGCTGGCCGAGATCTGCAGGGTCCACGCGCCGTTGGCGGCAGCCTCCGCGGGCCGCTTCTCCGATACGCGGGCGAACGCCTCCTTCAGCCCCTCCTCCGACGTCCGGGTCGTCACCGGTGCCTCATCCACCTTGCCGCTGGGCGTGGGCAGGGCAGCTTCGGCGACCTTCGCAGCCGGCTCCGGCGCTTCGACCTTCTTCGGGGCGGGGGCTGCCACTGCGACGGGTTTCACGGGCTCCGGCTCGGGCGCGAGCACAGGCTGCTTCCGGGTGAGCTCCTCCTGGAACGTCAGCGTCGTCTGGGCTTTCTGATCGAGCGCAGTGAGGATGTCGGGAGCGGACTGGGTCTGCTCGTTCGTCGCGAGCTGCTTTCCGACGACGACTCCGAGCACGAACACAGCGCCGAGCACGATGACCCCGCCGATGAGCACACTTCCCACCTGACGACCATCGAGCGACAAATCGAGTTTCTCCTTCATCCGGTGCGCGTCACGCATGGCGATCCTGTTGCCGACTGTAGCGAGTCCGGACCGTACGACCCGCGGGATCGGCGGTCAAATAACAGGTCGGGGGCGCGCGCCAGAGCCCCCGTTCGCCGGGCTGGCGGGCGGGTTCGTCTGCCGGGGATCCTCCCGGGCGATGGCGTCCCAGGTCTCGCAGACGGCGCACCGGAAGCGGAACTCCGGGAGTCGATGGCCGCACTGCGAGCAGACGAAGCCCATCGCGGGATCGCCCAGACGCCCGAGGATCTCCTGGTAGTCGGCGCGCAGCTCGTCCGAGCGGTCCTGGGCCAGCAGCAGGGATCCCAGCTCGCGCCGGGCCTCCCACAGCCAGGGGCGCCGCTCCACCAGCCGACGGAGCTGGTCGATCGCGGCATCCACGTCGCCGCGCTGCTTCCGCCAGAGGGCGAGGGCGAGTGCGAACGGCGCGCCGGCCTCGCCGCGTCCGTCGATCTCCTGTTCGAAGAAGGCCTGGACCTCCTCGGCGCCCATCACCGTCCTGAACGCGAGGAGCACCCTCGGCGCCAGCTCGGGTTCGAGCGACACGGCGCGCTTGAGCGCAGCGGACGCCTCAGACCGATTTCCCCGGGCCACGAGGGCCTGCCCCAGGGCCAGCTGGGCGTCGGCCGAATCCGGCGCGAGCTCTATCGCACGCCGCGCGATCCGTTCGGCCTCTTCGGGCGAATCCGAGAGGGCGCGCGCATGGTTCGCCAGCAGGTGCGCCCAGATCGTCTGGCCCCCGCCTTCGATGCGCGCGAGCCGCTCCTGGAGTGCAGCAGCGCGCTCCCACTCCCCCACCTCCTCCAGCAGCTGGCGGTAGCGCAGCAACGCCTCCCGGCTGTCCGGGTCTGCCGCGAGGATTCGCTCGAAGCACTCGGCCGCCTTGTCGCGCAGGCCCGCTCGCCGATAGTCGACCGCCAGCACCAGCTCCGCGCGACGCCGCACCTCGGGAGAGAGGCCTGGACGGAGCAGGATGTTCTGGTGCAGCCGGATGGCGCGCTCGAGATCCCCCTTTCGCCGGAACAGCGCGCCCAGCGCGAAGTACGTCTCCAGCGTCTCCCGGCTGAGCTGCGCCGCGCGCGAGAGTTCGGCAATGGCCGCGTCCGGATCGTCCGAGAGCACGTAGGTGAAGCCTGCGAGGTACGCACGCGCGCGATCCTCGGTCCGTCCCTTGCGCGATACGACCGCGACGAGCGCCGTCACTGCGACCAGCGCGGTCGCGCCGAAGACGGCGACGAGGGTGGAGGGATCGAGGTCCAGCACGTCACCCTTCCAGGTGGCGATCGAACAGGGGGCGGAGCTTCTCGTAGCTCTGGGACAGGTGTTCGATCATCACCTTGGTCCCGGACAGCACCGGCATGAAGTTGGTGTCGCCCGTCCACCTCGGCACCAGGTGGTAGTGCAGGTGTCCCGGGATCCCCGCCCCGGCGCTCTTGCCAAGGTTCATCCCGAGGTTCATCCCCTCCGGCCGGTACGCCTCACCGACGATGGAGACCGCGAGCTGCAGCAGTCGATGCAGGTCCGCGGACTCCTCCGCCTCCAGCCCGGCGAAATCCGCGGTGTGCCGTCTGGGCACCACCATCAGGTGGCCGTTGTTGTACGGGTACTTGTTGAGGAGGGCGAAGCTGTGTCGGCTGCGGCCGAGGATGAGGTTTCTCGGGTCCGCGCCTTCGCCGGTCTCGGCCGGGAACAGGCAGAAGATGCACCCCTGCGGCTGCTCGCGCTCGATGAACTCCATTCGCCAGGGTGCCCACAGCGGTTCCATTGCAGCTCCTCGCGGAAGTCAGTTGTTCTGCGCGCCCTCGAAGATCCACTGCTCGATCGTGTCGATCTGCGCAGCGCTCAACGCGGCGCCGTTCTGGGGCATCCGGGTGCCGCACGCGGTTCCGGTGATCTTCCGGTACAGCAGGCTCGACGTCGGCTCGCCGGGCTCCACCCGAACGAGATCGCTGCAGGCCGAGCTCACTCCAGGCACGTTCACGAGTTCACCGTAGGAACTGGCCGTGTTCAGGCTGAGGCCGCCAGACGGATTCGTCGTCCCATGGCAGGCCGTGACGCAACGGGCATTGAAGATGGGCTGCACGTCCGCGGCGAAGCTCACGGTGGGTCCGGCGTCCGGCTCTTCCCCCGCATCGGACTGCGTCCCCGCGTCCTGCTGTTGGCCTGCGTCCGCGCCCACCCCGCCATCAGGCAGAACGCCGGCGTCGATGCCACCGGGTTCCGGCTCGGCGCCGCAACCCACGAAGAGACTTCCGGACAACGACAGCAAGACGAACAAGGAGACGAGCAGGCGACGCATGGGCCGCCCTTCTATCACCCGATCCAGCCGCCGCCGAGGACGCGATCGTCGTCGTAGAACACCGCGGCCTGACCCGGCGCGACGGCGCGCGCCGGCTCGATGAGCTTCACCCTCACCCGCCCATCCTCCGCCCGCTCCACCTTCGCGGGCGCGCCCCCGTGCTTGTGCCGGATGCGGACCTGGATCGTGCGTTCGGGCGCGGGCGCCTCGTCGACCCAGTGCGGCTCGAGCAGCGTGAAGCTGTCGCGCAGCACCTCCTGCGCAGGCCCCACCACCACCCGGTTCGAGTCCGACTCGAGCTTCTGCACGTAGAGCGGCAGGGGGTACGCGACGCCGAGCCCCTTCCGCTGGCCCACGGTGTAGTGGTGCAGCCCGCGATGGCGTCCGAGGACCTCGCCGTCCTTCGTCACGATCTCGCCTTCCGGCTGGGCTCCCGCGACCTTCTCCACGAATCCGGCGTAGTCGCCGTCGGATACAAAACAGATTTCCATGCTCTCCGGCTTGTGGGTCGTGGGCAGGCGGTGCCGGTCGGCGATCGCGCGGACCTCCGGCTTGGTCAGGTGCCCCACCGGGAAGACGAGATCCCGGAGCGCGGACTGCCCAAGGGTGAACAGGAAATAGCTCTGATCCTTTGCCGGATCGGCGCCGCGGAGCAGCTGGAACCTGTCGCCCTCCTGCTCGATGCGCGCGTAGTGGCCGGTCGCGAGCTTCGCGCCCAGGGAGCGCGCCCGCTTGAGCAGGAAGTCGAACTTCACATCCTTGTTGCAGGAGACGCAGGGAATCGGCGTCCGCCCACCGAGGTACGACTTCACGAACGGGTCGACCACCCGCTCCCGGAAGATCTCCTCGGCGTTCGCCACGTAGAACGGGATGCCCAGCGTCTCCGCGACCGCGCGCGCGTCGTCGATGTCCTCGGGGCTACAGCAACTCCCACATTTTGCTGCACCGTCGTACGACCACACACGAAGGGTGATGCCGATCACCTCGTGGCCCTGCTCCTTCAATAGGGCCGCCGCCGCCGACGAATCCACTCCTCCGCTCATGGCTACAACGACACGCATGGACCGCCCCTTACCACAGGTTCTCCACAGCCCCGCCAGACGACAACGTCCGCTCGCCCGGTCTGCGACGCGACTCTGAGGTTTCCCGCCTCAACAATGCAAAGCCGCAGGATTCAAGGGAACGACTGAATTGACCCACATCACTACTGGCCAGGAAGCCAATGTCCTGGCCGAGCCCCTTCAAGAGTGGAGATCCCCCCTGTGGATAAACCTGTGGAGAACCTGAAGACCTATGGAAAACCCTTGCTTCGGGCCCAGTTCTGAAGCAGCCCCGTCAGTCGATCGGGGGTGTTCAGCGACGGCTCGTCGAGCACCTGCTCCATCAGGAAACGGGTGGCTTCACCCACGGTGGGCGACGGTCCTACCCCCAGCACGCGCATGACCTGATTGCCGTTGAGCGCGAGGGCCCTGGGGCTGAGGGGCGGCCGCTGCTCGAGGAGGTGGTTCACCCTGTCGTGCAGCTCCTGGACCTGCTTGCGCCGGTGCTGCCCATCGACCCGGGTAGAGCGGTTGGCCTCCAGGAACGTGAAGAACGGTTCGAGGTGAGGTTCGCCCAGCCGCGCCACGAAACGCCGCAAAGCGCCATCCGACCATTCGGCGCCTTCGTCCAACCCGTGTTCCCGGACGAGCAGCCCCACCGTCTCGGTCACCTTGTTGGGGAACTTCAGCCGGATCATGACGTCGCGGACGAGCTGCTCGCCGTGCCGCTCGTGGCCTTCGAAACGAACCCCGTCGGACGTGGGCTGGGCACAGCGCGGCTTGGCGATGTCGTGCAGGAGCGCGGCGAGGCGGACTTCGAGGTTCCCCGGCGATGCCTCGAGCGTCGCAAGCAGGTGCTCGAAGACGTCGCCCGGGTAGGTGGCGTCCTGGGCCTGCCCCTTCGTGGACTGCACCTCGGGCAGGAAGGTTCCCAGCAGTCCGGTGCGCTCGAGGAGTCGAACGCCGAAGACCGGACGCTCCGAGAGGAGAAGTTTCGTGAACTCTTCGCGAATGCGCTCCTGGGCGATCTTCCGGAACGACGGGAGCGTGGCCGGGATCGCCGCCTCGGTGGGCCCATCCAGGGTGCACCCGAGCACCGCCGCGAAGCGCACCGCCCTGAGCGCGCGCAACCCGTCCTCGCCGAAGCGCTCCTCGGGCGCCCCGACGCAGCGGATGAGCTTCGCCTTCAGGTCCTCCTGGCCACCGAACGGGTCCACCAGCGCCGTCGTCGTGGGGTCGTACGCCATCGCGTTGATGGTGAAGTCGCGCCGGGAGAGGTCCTCGCGGATGTCCGTGTGGAAGGCCACGCTCGAGGGCCGCCGCGCGTCGAGGTATTCGCCCTCGGTGCGGAAGGTCGTCACCTCGACGTGGGTCCCCTTCCACAGGACCGTGACCGTCCCGTGCTCGATGCCCGTGGGGATCGTCTTGGAGAAGCTGCGCTGGACCTCCTGGGGCAGCGCGCTGGTCGCGACGTCGTAGTCCTTCGGGGTCGCGCGGCGGACCATGTCCCGCACGCAGCCGCCGACGAGGTAGGCCTCGAACCCGCGCTCCTTCAGTCGCGCGAGCACGGCCATGACGCTCTCCGGAATCTTCTCGTGCGGGAGCACCCGTCCGTCCTGGAAGAAAGTGACCCCGGCAGGGATCGAACCTGCGGCCTGCGGTTTAGGAAACCGCCGCTCTATCCAACTGAGCTACGGGGTCGGACCTGTGTCGCTTCTACTTTTGGCGAAGTCGTTCGGCAAGGAGAACAACCGACGAGCTGAAGGTTGCAGACCGTGGTTGACGCAGAGCAGGCGGCCGGGAAGAAACGGCGGACCCCACGTGTCCCAATACTCCAGCAGCCCGCTCCCATAGGAATCGACGTGCTCCCCTACTTCAGACCTCCCAGCTTCGATCTTGGTCCCGTCACCCTCGAGCCGTTCGGCCTGCTCACGGCCATTGGCGTGGTGGTGGGCTCGCTCCTGATGGCCCGAGCGGCCAGGCTCCAGGGCAAGGATCCACAGCCACTGCAGGATCTCGCGATCTGGGCGTTGCTCGGCGGGCTCATTGGCGGGCACCTGGTCCACCTGTTCCTCTACCACCCCGAAGAGCTCAGCAAGAGCCCGTGGCAGATCTTCAAGGTCTGGGACGGCCTCTCCTCCTTCGGCGGCCTGCTCGGCGGAATCATCGCCTCGCTGATCTTCTTCTGGCGGCGCGGCATCGCCGGGGTGCGGGAGTACGGGGATGCGCTCGCGCTCGGCATCGCGCCAGGCTGGGGAATCGCCCGCGTCGGCTGCTTCATGGTCCACGATCACCCGGGCATGCCGACCTCCTTCCCGCTGGCGATCGACTTCCCGGCCAATGTCCTCGCGGGAGGTCCGAGGCACGACCTCGGGCTCTACGACGCGCTCGTCCTGTTCTCGCTCGCGGCGGTGCTCTGGATCCTGTTCAAGCGCGGCGCGCTCAAGGGCGCCCTGTTGCCGCTGCTCGCGATCGGCTACGGCATCCCGCGGTTCTTCTTCGACTTCCTCCGCGCGTACGATCTCTCGTACGTCGACGCCCGTTACCTCGGGCTGACCCCCGGTCAGTACGGCTGCATCCTGATCGTCACGTGGGGCGTCGTCATGCTCGTCCGTCGCGGGACGCGGCCGGAGTCAAAGGCCGCCGGTGCGTCGCCTCATCGCGGGGCCGAAGCTTGAGCGTCTGACCTCAGAACGCTGAAATGCGAAAAGGCCGGACCCACACTGCGTGAGTCCGGCCTTTTCTGTGTGGGCACACCAGGTTTCGAACCTGGGACCCCTGCCGTGTGAAGGCAGTGCTCTACCGCTGAGCTATGTGCCCGTGCCGTGAAAGGCGCGGCGTATTTGCCACCGGGTTTGCCCGGTGTCAACGAACTTCCTCACCGTCGTGCGGCGACTTCCTCGAGCTTTTCGTCGAGCTCCCGGATCCGTCTCTTCAACGAGGCAAAACGCTTCCCCAGCGCCTTGAAGTCCCCCCGGACGGCGAAGTTCAGGCTTCGCAGGACGTCATCCTGCCCCTTCTCGAGCGCCTGCTTCCCCTTCTGCACCTTCCCTATCGCGCTGGCGATCTGAATGGCCCGCTTCTCGTCGGCCATCAGCTTCTCCATCGCCATCTGCGAAAGGCTCAGCGCCTGGTTCTTGAGGTCGTTGCGGATGCCCATGAGCTCCCTGTGAGTTCCCGCTGGATCAATCGTCGACGAACGTGGTCTCGAGCTGCGCGAACAGCCGGACGGCGATCGCCTTGTACTTCATGCGCTCTATCACCGGTTGGAGATCCCCGGACATCGCGATGCGGCGCTTGAGCACCGCCTCGAGGGGATCCAGCGTCCCGCACAGCAGGCCCTTCCAGACCGAGTACGGCGCACGCGCGATGTACGCAGGCTCGATCTCCTCGAGATCGTCCGGATCGGGCAGCACCTTCCACTTCACCACCACTCCGTCCTTTGGGGCGATGTGGACGGTGAAATGCCGGCTCAGCTTGCCCGGCTCGGCCTCCACCACCGCCCCGAAATCAGCTTCCCAGCCAGCACCCGCCTGCTTGGCCTCCGCGTCATCGTTGACGAGGCGGATGGCGTGCTCGCACCACTCCTTCGAAGGAAACGTCGGCATGTCTAACTCTAACGACCCAGGATGCGCTTGAGGCTGGAGAACAGCCCCGAGTCGGATTCAGTCGGCGCCGACGCCTTCGCCGTGCGCCGCGCCTGATCCTCGGCGAGCGCGCGCTTCAGGGATTCGGGCATCTCACGCGCGCTCAGCGGGACTTCGCGCATGGCGCCGCCAGGTCCCTCCACCAGGATCTTCAGGAGGGTCTCCTCGGTCAGGCGCAGGTCGATCTTGTTTCCGGCCGCCGACGCGGGAACCCGCACGGTCCCCAGGTACTCGTTGTCCACCACCGCGTCGCTGTCACCCTGGAAGATGTCCAGCTCGATGTGCGAGGCCCCCGGCTCCAGCGGCCCCGGCAGGCGGAAGCTCCTCGAGACGGGGCTCAGCGAGTTCTTCTCGATCACCCGGCGGAAGCGACCATTCGGCAGCGCGTACCCGATGGGCATGGCCAGCGCGTCGAGGAGCGTGACGGCATCGATGCTCCCGAGCGAATCGCCCAGCAGGGCGGCGCCCAGGGCCACGCACTCATCGGGGTGAACGCCCTTGCGCGGCGGCTTGCCGAAGTGCTCCTGAATCTTCTGCTGCACCAGCGGCATCCGGCTCTGTCCTCCGACGAGGATCACCTCGTCGATGTCGCTGCGGCGGATCCCCTTCTCCGCGAGTACGCGGTCGCAGATCAGGAACGTCCGGTCCACCAGGTCCCCCGTCAACGCATTCAGTTGCTCGCGGGAGAGCGGCACTCGCAGGTCGACCGGCCGGCCCTTGCGCTCCTCGATGTACGGCAGCTCGATGACCACGTTGGCCATCAGGGTGAGGTCGATCTTGGCGGCCTCGGCGGCGTTCTTGATCCGCTGCAGCGCGATCGGGCTCTGCGACAGGTCGATCTTCGTCTCCTGCCGGAACACGTCGAACACGTAGTCGATGATCCGGTTGTCGAAGTCGACGCCGCCCAGGAACGTGTCGCCGCCGGTGGCCAGCACCTCGAACACATTGCCGGTGACGTGCAGGACGGACATGTCGAAGGTGCCGCCGCCCAGGTCATAGACGAGGATCTTCTGGTCGAGCCCGCGGTTGAAGCCGTACGCCAGCGCCGCCGCGGTGGGCTCGTTCACGATCCGCTTCACATCGAAGCCGGCGAGCCGCCCGGCCTCCTTCACCGCCTGACGCTGGTTGTCGCTGTAGTAGGCGGGAACCGAGATCACCGCGGCGTCGATGCTGCCGCCCAGGAACTGCTCGGCGATCGTCTTCACCTGGGCCAGGACCAGGCTCGAAATCTGGGGAAGCGCGTAGACCTTGTCGCCGAGCGTCACCGCGGCGTCACCGTTGGATCCCTCGACGATGTCGTAGTTGAAGTAGTGCTTGAGCTCCTGGACGACCCGCGAGTTGTACTTCCGCCCGATCAGACGCTTGGCGCTGTAGATCGTGTTCCGCGGGTTCGTGACCATCTGGTCCTTCGCCACGCCGCCGACGATGAGGTCGCCCTTCGCGTTCAGCGCCACGACCGACGGCAGCACCAGGTTGCCGCGATCCGTGGGGACCACCCGGGGGACCTTGTTGCGCACGGAGGCCACGCACGAGTTCGTCGTGCCCAGATCGATCCCGAGGATGCGTGGTTTGTCGGCCATGAGAAGCGAGGTCCCCTTTCGCACTCTACCCGGAGGAGCGGGAGAGGAAAGAACACGTCATCGCGGGCCCCCCACGCGCTCGCTCAGCGAGGCAGCCACGGCCCGGACCGCGGGGGATGGATCCCTCTGTTGCGTGAAGGCGAGCACGGAAGCGGCGGTCTTTCCGGGCGCCCGTGCTGCGAGCGAGCGCAGCGCCTCGGTCCGCTCCTTCAGCGCCGCAGTAAGCCTCTCTCCCACCCTGTCGTCCCCGCAGGTCCGGGCGTTGGGGTTCTGGGTCTGGAGCGCCAGCTCGGCGTCCTTCAGCCGGGCTTCGGTCAGCCGCACCGCATCCGTCGCGGTGAGCTCGAACTGCGCGAGGTCCTCGGGGAACTCGGTCCTCCCCTGCTTCGCCTGCCGGATCGCCTCCAGCGCATGGCGCGCGTTCACCGCCGAAGCGCAGAGCTGGCGCACGTCGATCACGGAGATGCGGGCGTTGCGCGGGACCTCGAAGTCGCGCGCGGCCTCGGTCGCCCACACGGCGAGCTGCCGGGCGGCAACCGCAGCGGAGAAGAGCTCGCCGCGCCCGCGCCGGATCTCCACCCAACGCCGGAGGACCACCGGGTCCGGCGCCTGTTGGGAGAAGGCGCGCTGGTACTCCGTCGCGGCCTCCTCGAGCCGCCCTGACACGTCGAGCAACGCGGCGAGCACGACCCATACCTCGGGGCTGCTCGCGGTCTCGCGCAGCGCCTCCACCCGGACCGCAAGTTCGTATTCTGCGACTCGCTTCGGGAGCGCCCGCACGATCCCGGCCAGGCTTTCGAAGGCGCGCTGGCGGACGAGCGGGTTCCGCGCGGTCCTGAACGCGTCGATCAGCGGGTCCAGCGCGTCGACCGTGACCCACTGCCCCAGCTCCTCGGCGGCCTGCCAGCGGTCGAGCGGGTCCGGCGCGTCGAGGACCTTCACCAGATCCTCGAGGCTGCGAAGGTAGTGGTCGACCAGCGCGCGGCGCACGGCGAGATCGGTCGCTTTCTGGAGCGACGCGCGCGCGGCCGCGTGGGACAGCGCCTCGTCGAAGCCCGTCAGCCTGGATTTCAGCGGAGACCGGCTCAGCTCGCGGCGTGCGCCCTCGATGCGACCGGAGAACAGGAGGCCCTCGAGGCGCAGCCGGAACAGCGCAGCGTGGGCGTCCTCCCGCCACGCGCCTGCCGGGAACTGGCGGAGGTAGTCGTACAGCGCGAACGCGCCCTCCTCAGCTGCCCGCCGGAAGGCGGTCTCGTCCAGGCGCGCCTCCAGGTCGGCGCGACGGGGATCATCCGGGTGCTCACGGACGAGCCTTTCGAGCGCGTCGCTCCCGGCGCCGGGGCCCGCTTCACGGAACTCGGCCTCGGCCAGGGCCCGCTCCGCCTCAGCTCGATGCGCCCCCTCGGGGTGATCCCGCACGAACTGACGCCAGGCCTCCGCCGTCCCCCGGTCCTTCGCTGCGTTGAAGCGAAGGCCCTCCAGCAGCCCCCGCGCCGCACGCGCCTTCGGTGTGTCCGGGAACTCCTCGAGGAAGCGCTTGTAGGCGAGCACCGTGTGTTGCTTCGAGGCGGCTTCGAACTCCTTGTCGCCGAGCGCCACGCGCGCCGCGTCGGCGAACTCGTCGTGGGGATGCTCGCGGAGGAAGGCCCGGTAGGCTTCGGCGGTGTCCCTCTCCCGGGTGGCGTTCCACGCGGAGCTCGCGCACCCGAGGGTCGTCGCCACGGCAAGCAGCACGAGGGTTCGAGGATGAAGAACGCAGGAGAACAAGACCGACGCAAGGCTAGCACACGGGACGACGGCCAGAACTTTGACCGCTCCCGTGGCGGCGCGAGGATGCCTGGAGGAACCGCTCGATGCGCCGCCTGCTCCTCACTGCCGCGTTGTTGCTGACCTTCGTCGGGTGCGCCACCGGCACACCCGTCGGAGGCCGTACCGGCACGTGG